>JBKBVM010000219.1:0-2551 GCA_046289555.1 bacterium | reverse complement strand
GACCAGCGCGGAGATCCGGGAGGCGTTACGGGAACCGGTGGCCGCCATCGTGGACGCGGTGAAGCAGACCCTGGAGCGCACACCCCCGGAGCTGGCCGCGGACATCGCGGAGCGCGGCATCGTGCTGGCGGGTGGGGGCTCCCTCCTCCGCGGCCTGGACCGGCTGCTGGCGGAGGAGACGGGAATGCCTGTGACCCTCACGGACGACCCGCTTTCCGCGGTGGTGCTGGGCACAGGGAGGGCCCTGGAGGAGATCGACACCCTGAAAAAGGTCCTGCTGACCGCCAAGCGGACGTAGCGGCGCGTGCGGGATGATCCTGGCGGGATCGCGACGGCGGGCGAGTCTGTTCGTAGCCCTGGTGGTGCTGGCCGGGGCAATGCTCACGCTGCAGCTGCGATCCCCGGAGCGCCGAGCCGTGGGCCCCGTGGGCCGGGCGGTGCTGGCTGTGCTGCTGCCCGCCCAGGTCTCCCTGGGACGGGCCGCCGACGCCGTGGTCCGGTCGTGGCGGGCCCTGAACGAGATCGGGCAGCTGCGCACGGAGAACGCCCGGCTGCGGGCGGAGGTCGAGGCCCTCCGCCGGGAGGTGGCCCGGCTGCAGGAAGCTTCCGCGGAGGCGGAACGCCTGCGACGGTTGGTGGGCTTCCGGGCCCCTGACCCGTATGCCACGGTGGCGGCCCGGGTGGTGGCACGGGACCCGAGCCGGTGGTACACCACCCTCACCGTGGATCGGGGTAGCCGGGACGGGGTTTCCCGCAACGACCCTGTGGTGACGGCAGATGGGCTGGTCGGCCGGGTGTTCGAGGTCTACCCGGGCGCCGCCCGGGTGCTTCTGGTCACCGACCCGCGCAGCGCGGTGGGAGTCCTGGTGCAGAGTTCCCGGGACGCAGGGGTGGTGGAGGGAACGGCCACGGAGAAGCTCCGGCTGCGCTACCTTTCGCGGTCCTCCCCCCTGCGGGAGGGGGACGTGCTGGTCACCTCAGGGCTGGGCGGGGTATTCCCCCGCGGGATCCGGGTGGGTGTGGTGCGGGTCGTGGTTCGCAGCGTGGGCGCTCTGTTCCAGGAGGCGGAGGTGGAACCCGCCACCGACCTGTCCCGCCTGGAAGAAGTCCTGGTGATGGTGAGGCCCACGGCCGCGAGATAGGTGGCTGCTGTGCCCCGTTGGTGGCGTCTGATAGCCAGGGGGGCCGGGTGCGCCGCGCTCCTGCTGGGAGCGGCAGCGGTGGAGGGTGCCTGGGCGTGGAGGCTGGGCTGGATGGGGGGAGCGCCGGAGCCGGTGCTGGTGGTGCTGCTGGCCCTGGGCCTACGCATGGAGCCGGAAGGAGCAGCTCTGCTGGGCTTCCTCGCCGGTCTGCTGCAGGACCTGGCGGGTGGGGGTGCGCTGGGCCTGTTCGCGATGTCCAAGCTGTGGGTGGGTTTTGCCGCCGGATCCTTGGCCCGCACGGTGGTGCTGGACAGCGCCTGGGCGCTCTCCGCCTTCGCCGTGGCGGGTACCGCGGCCGCCCGGCTGCTGGAACTGGGGCTCTCGGCGCTGGCGGGCGAGCCCGTCCCCCCCCTGGCGGCCTGGGCCCGGGGAACCGCGGTGGCTGCGTGCTACAATGGGTTGATCGCGCCCCTGGTGTTCGCCGGACTCCGAAGGGTCGTGCGGTGGCGCGGGCGCCTGCGGCTGGCGACGTCCCCTGAGCTGCGTCTGTAGGTCCCGAAGCCGTGGTCGAGGTCCCATGCAACCGGAAAAACCTGTCCACCTGCCCACGCGACTGACTTCCCTCGCCGTGGCGCTGACCGTGGCGCTGACCGTCCTGGGGTTGCGCCTGTGGCAGCTGCAGGTCCTCCAGGGCGACTACTACGCGCAGCTGGCCGATACCAACCGGTTGCGGATTCACCATGTGGCGGCACCGAGGGGGCTGATCCTCGACCGCCGGGGGACCCCCCTCGTGCTCAACCGGCCCGCTTTCTCCGTGTCCATCCTCCCCATGGAGCTCCGGGAGCCCGCCCGGGTGCTGCCCGAGCTGGCGCGGGTGCTGGGGGTCCCCCAGGAGGAGTTGTGGTCCCGCTGGGAGCGGGCGCGGAGCCGTCCCTTCGAGCCGGTAAGCGTGCGGCGCGACGTGGGCATTCGGGTGGTCACCCTGCTGGAGGAGCGGCGGGAGGAGCTCCGCGGGGTACAGGTGGAGGCGGAGCCGGTGCGGGTCTACCCGTTTGGGACCGCGGCGGCCCACGTCCTGGGTTACCTGGGCGAAGTGAGTGCGGATGAGCTGGAGGCGTTGCGACCCCGCGGCTACCGGGCAGGCGACCTGATCGGCAAGGCGGGGGTGGAGCGATCCTACGACACGGTACTCCGGGGCGACGATGGCGAGCACGTGGTGGAGGTAGACGCCGCGGGTCGGCCGTTGCGCGTGCTGCGGGAACAGCCGGGCCGTCCCGGCAACACCCTGGTGCTGTCGCTGGACTGGGAGCTGCAGCAGGAGGCCGAACGCCAGCTCCGGGGCCGGTCGGGAGCGGTGGTGGCCATGGACCCGCGCACGGGAGAGGTGCTGGTCATGGCCAGCAGCCCGT
>JBKBVM010000218.1:0-2552 GCA_046289555.1 bacterium | reverse complement strand
CACCTCCTCCAGACGCTGGGCAGGCACCACCGGAGCCCACGCCCTGCGCAGCTGCTTGCGCCGCTGCCCGAAAGCCGCGCGCACGAGGATCCGGAACAGCTCGTAGTCCACGTCCCTCGGGCGCGGCCGAGGGGTCAACACCACCACCGCGGAGGTCACCCGGGGAGGCGGCACGAAGGCCGCAGGCGGGATCCGGAAGGCCAGCTCCGCGTGCGCGTGGAACCGCACCAGGACCGTGAGCAGGCCGTAGTCGGAGGTCCCCGGCCGGGCCACCAGCCGCCGCGCCACCTCGTCCTGTACGGTCACCACCAGGCGTTCCAGGTCGGGCACTTCCTCCAACAGGCGGACCAAGAGGGGCGAGGCGATCCCGTACGGCAGGTTGGCCACCACCTTGCGGCGCATCGAAGGGGGGAACACTGCGGCGAGGTCCAGCTGCAGGGCGTCCGCGCGCAGCAGCCGGACGTGGGGACGCTCGCCCACCAGCTCCTCCAGCACCTCCGCCAGCCGCGGGTCCACTTCCACCGCTACCACCGCGCCCGCCCGCTCCGCGAGCCTCGCAGTGAGCAGCCCGGTGCCGGCGCCCACCTCCAGCACCGCGTCCTGAGGACCGAGATCCGCGAGCTGCACGATGCGGTCCAGGTGGCGACAGCTGGCAAGGAAGTGCTGCCCGAGGGAGCGCCTCAGCCGGATGCCCCGGGTCTTCAGGAGGCGGAGCAGCTCGGAGGGGGCCACGACTGAAGCGTACCGCGGTCTGGGTCGTTCCGCGGGCTCCACCGATGCGAAAAGAGGCCGCCTATGGACCCTCCGAGGGCTTGCGGAGCAGGTACACCCGAACGACCCTCCTGCCCCACCGGTACGCCTCCCGGGGGGTATCGAAGCACAGGTCCACGCGGCGTCCGCGGATCGCCCCGCCGGTGTCCGCGGCCACCCCTACCCCGTAACCTTCCACGTAGACGACGGAGCCCAGCGGGATCACCCGCGGGTCTACCGCCACGACCCCGCGCCGGGCGCGAAGGCCCGTCGCCGTGACGCCGTCGACTCCCCGGCCGTGGTTGGGGGCGTACGCGGTGGCCACCACCACCAAGGAAGGGCGCCGGGCCAGCTCTCCACGGGAGGGCACGTAGGCCCTGCCCACCCGGACCACTCGAGGCCGGCTCTGCTGGACGACCCGCGTGGCCACCCTCTCCTTGACGACCAACCTGCCGTCCTCGTACGTGAGCCGGTAGGTGTGCTCCACGACCCCGTTCCGGCCCTCCACCAGTACCCGCGGGGGCTCGGGAAGGTACTCGGGCACGACCCGCTCCACCGTGCGGTAGGGAACCACCTGCCGACGCACCACCGTCTCCTGCCTCACCCGGACCACCCGCACCTCACCGCCCGGCCCCACCCCTTCCCACAGCCCCGGCGCCACGCGATCCAAGGGCCCGAGGCTGATCCGCGCACGGGCCAGGACATCTGCCACGGTCCGGCCCACCACCGCCACCTCTCGGGTTACCCCGTCCGCGGTGACCCGCACCGGGATCGCCCGGAACACGGTCACCCGCAGGCCATCCCGCAGCGGGGTTTCCGGGGAAGGAACCACAAGGTCAAACGGGCCCACCGACACGCCGCGCTCCGCCAGCAACTCTGCCACCGTGCGGCTGGTGGTCAGGACGGACTCCCCGCGGCCGTCGTCGACCAGTTCCACCTGGACGGGGTGCGCGGGCTGCGCTCGGGCACCGCTCAGGGTCACCAGCACGAACGCGGCGGTGGCCACGCAGACAGCCCGGACCCGCCGCACACGCGCCACCTCCATGCACTCCCTCCTGCGGCCGGTTTTGACGGACGGGGTGAGCGACGAAGGGTGGTGCGATCCGTCCTATTTACTTACGGGCACGCCCATAGCTTAGCGGATAAACTGGAGTCAATGCAAGCCAGAATAGACCGGCACTTGGGGCGCCGTGCGGTACCCATAGCATGTGTGAGTCCCGTCGCCGGGTTAGGGCGCGTCCGCGTGCTGGACCAGCTCGATCAGCACCCCGTGGGTACTCTTGGGGTGGAGGAAGGCCACCTGAGAGCCCCGCGCGCCCGACCGCGGCGCGGGAGGCACCACCCCGAGTCCCGCCGCCGCGGCCCGCTCCAGGGATTGCTGCAGGTCTGGTACCCGCAGCGCCACATGGTGCACGCCCTCTCCTCTCGAGGCCAGGAACCTGCCCACCGCACCGTGCTCTGAGGTGGGCTCTATCAGTTCCAGTGCCACCGGTCCGGCCGACAGGAAGGCCACTCGGACTTCCTCCGACGGGACCTCCTCCACCCGGTCACACCGCAACCCTAGGGTCTCGAAGACCCGTACAGCTGCGTGCAGATCTCGAACCGCCAGAGCCACGTGGTCCAACCGAACGGCCTCACTCACCGCAGCACCCCCGCACGCTCGAGCAGCAGCCTGCCGGCCTCCTTCGCGGTGAGGTGGCCGGCCTGCACCTCGCGCACCAGTTCGTCCAGCGCACGGGACGCCTGCTCCACCAGCGCCCGCCGCAGGTGCGACTCCGCCGCCCTGAGGACCTCTGCCTGTA
>JBKBVM010000217.1:0-2554 GCA_046289555.1 bacterium | reverse complement strand
CCTGGAGCTCCTGTTGGGCTTTTCGGAGGCACCGCGGAACAGGCTCGTGCCGCTGCTGCGCTTTGTGCAACGCCGCGGGGCTGAACTCCCTCCACCGTCCCGTTGGGCCTACGGGCTGCCCCTCATGCTCACGGGCCTGTTGAACCGGCACCCTCGGGAGGCCACGGAGGACCTCGTGCGGGAGTTCATCGGAGTTGCTGCGGAGGCGCCGGCCACGTGAGGCCCCGGATCCCTCACTCCCGTCCCACCCTCGGGCCCCTCGAACAGGAGGCGGCCCGACGGGTGCTTTCCTCGGGACAGCTGGCGGCGGATTGGGAGGTGCGGCGCTTCGAGGAGGAAGTGGCCTGCTTGCTGGGTCTCGCGGGAGGTGTGGCCACCAGCTCGGGCACGGCCGCCCTGCATGTAGCGCTGCTGGCCCTAGGGGTGGGCCCCGGGCACGAGGTCATCGTCCCCACGTACGTGTGCAGCGCGGTGCTCCACGCGGTGCAGGCCACAGGGGCCCGCCCGGTGCCGGTGGACGTGCTGCCGGACGGCAACCTGAATCCTGAGGCCGCCCGGGCGTCAGCAGGCCCGCGCACCCGAGCGGTGGTGGTCACCCACGCGTTTGGCCGGCCGGCGGATCTGGACGCCGTTCTGCGGCTTGGTGTCCCCGTGGTGGAGGACGTCGCGCAGTCGCTGGGAGCACGGTACCGGGGACGGCTGGTGGGCTCCTTCGGAGACGTAGCGGTGTGTTCGTTCTACGCGACGAAACTGATCACCTCAGGTGGCGAAGGAGGAATGGTGTTGGCGAAAGACGCCCTCCTGCTGCGGCGGGCCCGGCGCCTGTGTACGTCCGACGCCCGCGGGCGCGAGCAGCGCTTCAACTACCGGATGACGGACCTCGCGGCCGCCGTAGGCCGGGTGCAGCTCGGACGGCTGCCCGAGTTCCTCGCTACGCGGTGGCGCCTGGCCGCCGCGTACGACCGAAGGCTCGCTGGCCTGGATCTGGAACTTCCTCCCGGAGCTCCCGCGGGCGTGGAATCGGTGGTGTACCGGTACGTGGTCCGGCATCCGGAGGCCGGCCGACTCCTGCTGGCCCTCCGGCGCGCGGGTGTGGAGGCCAAGCGGCCGGTCAAACAACCCCTGCACCGTGCCCTGGGCTTAGACGGGTTCCCGTTGGCGGACCGGCTGCACGCCACCGCGGTGTCGCTCCCCATCTACCCGTCCCTGTCGGAGGAACAGGTCCGCGGGGTGGCGGAGGTGATCCGCGCGGCCCTGGAGGTGCCCGGTGGAGTGGCTTAGCCTAGCCCTTTCGTTCAGCCTGGCCCTGGTGCTCGTCCCGGTGGCTCGCTGGGTTGCCCTGCGCACCGGAGCGGTGGACCTCCCCGGGGGCCACAAGGCCCACGGTCGACCAGTAGCCCTGCTGGGTGGGCCAGCGGTGCTCCTCGCGGTGACCTGCGTCCTCATCGTGGTCCGGCCGTCTGAGCTGCCCTGGCTGCTGGCCCCGCTCGCTCTGGTGGTCCTGGGCCTGGTGGACGACCTGCAGAGCGTGCGGGCGTCGGTGCGGCTCGCGGTGGAGGTGGCGGTGTGCCTGCTGCTGCTGTGGGCTACGGGCACGCGTCTGTGGGCGCCCTCCTTGGTGCCCGGTTGGCTGGCGACGGCGCTTACGGCCCTCTGGCTGGTGGGCGTGGTGAACGCCGCTAACTGCTTCGACTGCGTGGACGGCGGCCTGGCAGGCGTGGGGGCCCTCGCGGCGCTCGGCGTGGCGGGCTTTGCCTCCCTGGCCGGGGGCGACGGGTGGTTGCCCGCCGTGGTGCTGGCGGGAGCCCTGGCCGGCTTCTGGCTGCACAACCGGCCCCCGGCCCGCATCTTCCTGGGCGACGCTGGCAGCCTTCCGGTGGGGCTGCTCGTGGGGTGGCTGGCGGTGCGGGCGGCGTCCGAGCAGCCAGCGTCTTACACCCTGTCCGCGGTCGTCGTGGTGTCCGTGCCCGTGTTCGACTTTTTGGCGGTTCACCTGCGGCGGTGGCGCCGGGCGGGCTGGCGAGGACTCATGGAGTCCGTAGGACGCGAACACCTGCCCCACCGACTAGTGTGGTGGGCAGGAAGCCCGGCCCGGGGCGTGGCGGCCGTGTACCTGCTCCAGCTCGGCGCCACCCTGGCAGCTCTGCTCGCCACGTCCTTCCGCAGCCCGTGGCCTGGTGTAGCCGTGCTGTTCGCGTGGGGCGCCGTCCTCCTGTGGGTGGACGACCGCCTGCCCCACCCTTCCGCGGCGACGGAGGAGCCGACCCCACGAGCCCCGGCCCGGGTCCGTCCCGAGAGCGTGGGGTGAGTTATGGACGAGAGGGCCCTGCGCTACCTGGAGGCCGCCCTGGACGCCGCGGAGCAGCAGTTCGTGGCGCTCCTGTCCCAGCACAGGTTGTTCCTGGGCAACGGGGCGGGCTCGCCCGCCGGACGCTTGGTGGGCGACCTCCGCCGCGTGCTGGCGGCGGTGGTGGAGCTGGAGGGCCGAAGGGACGTGACGTTCCCGAACCTGGACCGCCTGCGGACCCTTCGGGCCCGAGCCGTTTGGCTGTAC
>JBKBVM010000216.1:0-2557 GCA_046289555.1 bacterium | reverse complement strand
GGGATGGCGGGCGCTGCGGTGGACAGGTAGGCGCCGAAGTTGGCCAGGGTCCGGACCCGCAGCCCCACCACGGTGCCGTCGGGACGCACCGCCATCTCCGCGTCGGTGATGTGGTCCCGTCCGTGGATGGTGGCCAGGTAGTTCTCCCGGCGGGTCTCCGCCCACTTCACGGGCCGGGCCAGGCGCGTGGCCAGGTGGGCCACCACGGCCTCCTCCGGGTACACGGGGATCTTGCTGCCGAACCCACCGCCCACCTCGGGCGCGATCACCCGGAGCTTGTGTTCCGGGAAGCTGAGCACGCCGGACAGGATCACCCGAGCGATGTGAGGGTTCTGGCTCGTCACCCACAGGGTCAGCTCCCCGGTGCCGGGGTTGTACTGCGCGGTGACGGCGCGGGTCTCCATGGCGTTGGGGATCAGCCGCTGGTTGACCAGACGCTGGCGCACGACCCGTATCCCGGGCTCCCGCACGGCCGCCTCGAAGTCGCCGCCCTTCACCGACCACAGCAGCACCCGGTTCTGCGGCACGTCCTCGTGCACCAGGGTCGCCGACTGCAACGCGGCTTCCATGTCCACCACGGCGGGTAGGACCTCGTAGTCCACCTCTACCATCTCCGCAGCGTCGTAAGCCTGGGCGCGGCTCTCCGCCACCACCACCGCCACGGCGTCGCCGACAAACCGTACCTTGTCCCTGGCCAGGGGCGGGTGAGGCGGGGTCTTCAGGTCGCAGTTGGGCACCTGCCACCCGCACGGGATGGAGTTGACCTTGCCCTCCAGGTCCTGGGCGGTGAACACCCCCAGGACTCCGGGAGCCGACCGCGCCCGGGAGGTGTCCACCCGCCGGATGCGGGCATGAGCGTGGGGGCTACGGACGAAGGCGGCGTAGCACAGCCCGGGCAGGGTGACGTCGTCCGTGTAGGTGGCGGTACCGCGGATCAGCCGCGGGTCCTCTCGCCGCCGCACTCTCGCTCCGAACACCTGGGTCACGGCCATGGCTACTCACCTCCCGCGGGAGCGCCCACCGCGGCGCCCATGGCGCGCGAGGCGGCCTTCACCGCGTTGACGATGTGCTGGTAGCCCGTGCACCGGCAGAGGTTGCCCTCCAGGGCGTGACGGATTTCGTCCTCGGTGGGGTTCGGGTTACGCTGGAGCAGATCCACCGCGGCCAGCATCATCCCCGGGGTGCAGAAACCGCACTGCAGCCCGTGCTCGTCCCAGAAGGCCTGCTGGATGGGGTGCAGCTCCCCGTCCCTGGCCAGCCCCTCCACCGTGGTAATCTGGGCGCCCTCGGCCTGCACGGCCAGGACCGTGCAGGACTTGACCGCCTTGCCATCCATCAGCACGGTACAGGCCCCACAGGTGGAAGTATCGCACCCCACGTGGGTCCCCGTTAGCCCGAGGTGCTCGCGCAGGAAGTACACGAGGAGCGTCCGGGGTTCCACGTCCCGGGTGTACTCGACCCCGTTCACCGTCATGCTGACCCTCACGCCGGTCACCTCCCCTTGGAAGAATCAGCGGACCCGATGCTCCGGACGCGTCGCCATCTCCCACCCCCCTGCCGGGCCGACGGAAGCCGACTGCCAGGCTGTGCGGTGTTGGCTGGAGTTCTCCGGCCAGCTCCCCTTCTCCTTTCGTTCACGTGTTCGCACGGCAGGCCCGCCCGCACATCGTAGCGAAGGGAGTCTGGCGGTGAGGACTCGGGGCAGGCTGTGGGTTCTGCTGATCCTGGGGGCCTGCGTGGCGGTGCTGGCCTGGGGCGTGTGGGCCTTCCGCCCCCGGACGGAGCCCGCCCTGGTGTACTTCGTGCGGTGGGACCCGATGCGGAACGCCGGCCACCTGGTCCCGGGCCTGAGGTGGGTCCGCGGACGCACCCGGGCGGACTGGGTGGCGGGGGCCGTGCGCCAACTGCTCGCGGGACCCAGCGAAGAGGAACGGGCCCTGGGGTACAGCACCGAGATCCCACCCGGCACGCGTCTGTTGGGCGTCCGGGTGCAGGACCGGACCGCGTACGTGAACCTCTCGCGGGAGTTCGAGGCCGGGGGTGGCAGCGCCAGCATGCTGGCCCGCCTCTACCAAGTAGTCTATACGGCCACCCACTTCCGCGGGGTGGAGGAGGTGCGCATCGAGATCGAGGGGCAGGCGCGGGAGTCGGTGGGCGGGGAGGGCCTGCTGGTGGATGTGCCAGTGCGCCGTCCCCCCTCGGCTCCGGAGTTTTGAGCTCCGCAGGTGCCCGCGGCTATCCTGGAGAGGCAAAGGCAGGAGGCGGTAGTGAGCCCGAACGAGCTGGAACGGATCCGGCAGGCCAGGGAGCGGTGGGAGCGGGAGCGCGTGGGCCCCGAGCGTCGGACGCGGTTCGAGACGCCGGACGGCATCCCCCTCCATCGCGTATACACCCCCGAGCACACCGCGGGGCTCGACTATCTGCGGGACCTGGGCTTCCCGGGCGAGTACCCGTACACCCGCGGGGTGTACTCCACCATGTACCGGGGCCGGCTGTGGACCATGCGGCAGTACGCGGGCTACGGCACCGCGGAGGAGTCCAACCGGAGGTTCCGGTT
>JBKBVM010000215.1:0-2603 GCA_046289555.1 bacterium | reverse complement strand
AGGCAGCCAGGTCACGCAGGGTGGGCGTCAGCGCGCCGATCCGCGCCAGGTCGCGCAGCTCCGCGCCGGAGCGGTAGGTCAGGCGCCCTTCCTCCTGCAGCCGCCGCAGGGTGGCCTCGTACACCGCCACCGACCCCGCGCCCCGCGCCCGCAGGGCTTCCCACAGCTCGGTGCCCACCCGTCCCTCCCGCTGGGCTAAAAGCCTCCAGTCCTCGGAGTCCACCACCAGCTCCACGGTGCGGTACCCGGCCTCCACCCCGTGCCGCTGCCAGCCGATGGCCGCGGACGCGGCCACCCCGACCGCCACGAGGGCCACCAGCAAGGGAAACTTCCTCACCGCGCGCACCGTACCAGGCGGGCTAGGCAACCAGCCCTTCCAGAAAGGGGACCGGCCTCACGGAGACGCTCCTACACCGACCGGGAGCCCGTGGCTCGGGACTCCTGTTCGGCCCGCTGGCGCAGGTAGGCGTAGATGAACGAGTCCAGCTCGCCCTCCAGCACCGCCTCCGCGTTCCCCGTCTCCTGCCCGGTCCGGTGGTCCTTCACCAGCGTGTACGGCTGCAGCACGTACGAGCGGATCTGGTTGCCCCACGCGGCTTCCCGGTGCTCGCCCCGCAGGGTCCGCAGCTCCTCTTCCTGCTCGCGCCGCCGGAGCTCGTACAGCCGGGCGGCCAGGATCCTGAGGGCGTTCTCCCGGTTGGCGTGCTGGCTGCGCTCGTTCTGGCACTGCACCACGAGGCCGGTGGGCAGGTGGGTGATCCGGACCGCGGTCTCCACCTTGTTCACGTTCTGGCCGCCCGCCCCCCCGCTGCGGAAGGTCTCCACCCTGAGCTCCTCGGGCCGGATCTGGACGGCCACGGGCTCCACCTCCGGCAGCACCTCCACCAGGGCGAAGGAAGTGTGACGGCGGTGCGCGGCGTCGAAGGGGGAGATGCGTACCAGCCGGTGGGTCCCGCCCTCGCCCTTCAGGTAGCCGTACGCGTAGGGGCCGCGCACCAGTACCGTGGCGCTCTTGATGCCCGCCTCCTCCCCAGGCGAGACGTCCAGGACCTCCGCGGCGTACCCGCGCCGTTCGGCCCAGCGCAGGTACATGCGCAACAGCATTTCCGCCCAGTCCTGGGCGTCCACCCCGCCCGCGCCCGCGTGAACGGAGAGCAAAGCGTTGCGGGCGTCGTGCTCGCCGCTCAGGAGGGTCTCCAGCTCCAGGCGGTCCAGCCGCTCGTGCAGGTCCCGGGCCTCCTGCTCCAGCAGCTGGAGCTCCTCCGGTTCCGTGGGCGCCAGCTGCAACCACTCCCGCAGGTCCAATAGCCCCCTGCGCACCGCCTGCAGCGTCTCTAGCTGCTCCCGGAGGGCCTGCAACTCCTGGTGGACCTGCCGGGCCCGGTCGGGCTCCTGCCACAGCGCGGGGTCCTGGGCCCGCCGCTCGAGCTCGGCAAGCCGCGCCTGCCGCTCCGGCGCCTCAAAGATACCTCCCGACGTCCCCTACGCGCCGGAGGTCTTCCTCCACCTGAATCCGCAACCGGTCGATCACGCGCCGTTCCCTTCCTCGTTCGTCCTTTTAACCCACTGTAGCACGCCACGGAGGCAGGTTGCAGCGGGGGTGCGGCTCAGGAGGTGCGCCCGCAGCACTTCTTGTACTTCTTCCCGCTCCCGCACGGGCAGGGGTCGTTGCGGCCCACCTTGACCCCCACCGTCACGGGCTGGGGCCTGCCCTCCGCGGGCGCCTGCGCCGCCTCCCGCAGGGCCGTCGACCCCAGGGTCGTGGCCTCCTCGGGACCGTGCTGGGCGGTCACCCGCGCCACGGGGCGCACCGCCTGCGGCACCTCCCGCTCCACCCGCACCCGGAACAGGTCCCGTACGGTGTCGCGCTGGATGGCGTGCAGCATGTCCTGGAACAGCTCGTACGCCTCCTTCTGATACTCCAGCAGCGGGCTGGTCTGCCCGTACGCCCGCAGCCCGATCCCCTCCCGTAGCTCGTCCATGGCGTAAAGGTGGTCGATCCACTTGCGGTCGATGTGCGACAGGAGGACGATGCGCTCCACCTCCCGGAGCACGTCCGGGCCCACCTCCTCCTCCTTCGCCTCGTAGGCCCGGAGGGCGGCGCTGGTGAGCTCCTCCGCCACCTGTCCGGGGGTCTTGTCCGCCAGGCTCTCCGCGGAGACGGCCAGCACCTCGGGCGCGGGGACGAGCTGGGCCACCTCCGCCAGCAGCCCCTCCAGGTCCCACTCCTCCCGCGGGGCCTGGGGGGGGCAGTAGGCGTCCACGAGGGACCGGACCTGGCGCTCGATCATGTCCAGCACGTTCTCCCTCAGGTCCCGACCCTCCAGGACCTTCCGCCGCTCCCCGTACAGGGTCTTGCGCTGGACGTTCATCACGTCGTCGTACTCCAGCACGTGCTTGCGCAGGTCGAAGTGGTACTGCTCCACCCGCTTCTGCGCCCCCTCGATCTGCCGGGTGAGCAGGGGGCTCTCGATGGGCGTGTCCTCGTCGATGCGAAGGCGGTCCATCAGGCCGGCGATGCGCTCGCCTGCGAACAGGCGTAGCAGCTCGTCCTCCAGGGAGAGGAAGAACCGCGAGGATCCCGGGTCGCCCTGACGGCCCGC
>JBKBVM010000214.1:0-2643 GCA_046289555.1 bacterium | reverse complement strand
AGTACACCCGCTGGACCATCCACAGGAGGTAGACCGCGGACAGGATCACGCCGCCGGCCGCCAGGGCGGCCCACCGCGGGTCCCTGCGGAACGCACCCAGCAGGACCAGGAACTCCCCCACGAACCCGTTCGTACCCGGCAGGGCCGCGGAGGAGAACACCACGAACAGCGAGAGGGCGGCAAAGGTGGGCATCACCCGGGCCACCCCCCCGAAGGCGCCCATGTCCCGCGTGTGGGCGCGTTCGTACAGCACGCCCACGAGGAGGAACAACGCGCCCGTGGAGATCCCGTGGTTCACCATCTGCAGGAGGGCTCCCGCGAGCCCCTGCGGGTTCAGGACGAAGGTCCCCAGGACCACGAATCCCAGGTGGCTCACGGACGAGTAGGCTACCAGCCGCTTCACATCCGGCTGCGTGTAAGCCACCGCCGCCCCGTACAGGATCCCCACCACACCCAGCGCCATGAACAACGGCGCCGCCGCGCGCGCCACCTCGGGGAAGAGGGTCAGGCAGAAGCGCACGAGCCCGTAGGTGCCCATCTTCAGCAACAGCCCGGCCAGGATCACACTGCCTGCAGTCGGCGCTTCCGTGTGGGCGTCCGGGAGCCAGGTGTGGAGCGGGAACAGGGGCACCTTGATGGCGAATGCCACCGCGAACGCGGCGAACAGCCACCCCTGTGCCGGCTGCGGCAGCTCCGCACCCAGCAGACGGAGGAAGTCCAAGGTCCCGGTCGCCAGGTAGAGTCCGGCGATGGCGAGGAGCATCAGCACGCTGCCGGCCATGGTGAACAGGAAGAACTTCAACGCCGCGTAGGCCCGCCGCTCCGAGCCCCACAGCCCGATGAGGAAGTACATGGGGACCAGCACCGCCTCCCAGAACACGTAGAACAGCAGCAGGTCCAGGGCCAGGAACGTTCCCAACACCGCGGTTTCCAGGAGCAACAGGAGCACCAGGTACTCCTTCACCCGCGTCCGGACTGCGTCCCAGGTCCCCACCAGGGCTACGGGGAACAGGAACGCGGTGAGGACCACCAGGGGGAGGGAGATGCCGTCTACTCCCAGGTGGTAGCCGATCCCGACAGCAGGCACCCAAAGGCCGCGCTCCGTCACCCAGAAGCCGGCTTCGCCCGGAGGCGCCTGCCAGAACAACCAGGCCGCCAGGGCCAGGGGCACCAGGGTGGTCAGGATGGCCACCGTCCGCAGCAGCCCGTCCCGCCGCGGTAGCAGCGCCACCAGCACCGCGCCTGCCAGGGGGCTGAACACGGTCGCGGAGAGCACCCAGGAGGGCATCACCGCAGCACCCAGTACGCGAACAGCACCACCGCGCCCGCCAGCACGCCGGCTGCGTACTGACGGACGTTGCCCGTCTGCCACGTGCGCACCGCGGCCGCGGCCCGCACCACTAGCCCTGCCAGGCCCGACGCGGCACGATCCACGACTCCTGCGTCCACGCGCTCCGCCAGCAGCTGGCTCAAAGCCTTCGCGGGGCGGACCACTGCCCGCTCGTAGGCCGCCTCCACGCCCCACTGGGCGGCCAGGGCGCGGCCCAAGGGACCCAGGTCCGGCTCCCGCCGCGCTCGGTGGGCCCACCAGCCGGCCACGACGCCCGCCAGCGCCACCGCGACCGCGCCTGCCACCTCGGCACCGGCCACCGAGCTGGCCTCTCCGTGGTCTCCGAACAGGGGCTGGAGGAAGGCCCGCAGGGGAGCCCCCGCCCACTGGGCGCCGAGAAAGCCGCCGAGGGCGGACAGAACCACCAGGCCCGCCATGGGCCACGCCATGGCCGGCGGCGGATCGTGCGGGTGCGCGCGGGGATCCGCGGGTTCGCCCCAGAAGGCCAGAACCGCGGCCCGGGTGGCGTAGTACGCGGTCACGAAGCTCGTGGCCATCGCCACCGCCCAGATCCCCGCCGCATGCGCCCGCGCCGCGTGGAGGATCTCCTCCTTGCTCCAGAACCCCGCAAGCGGTGGGATCCCGCTCAGACTCAGCGCCCCTACGACAAACCCGAGGAAGCTCAGCGGCATGGACCGCCGCAGCCCGCCCAGGTGGCGCAGGTCGACCTGCCCGTGCAGGGCGTGCATGATACTCCCCGCCGCCAGGAACAGCAGGGCCTTGAAGAACGCGTGGGTGGTGAGGTGGAAGAAGGCCGCGTGACCCGCACCCGCGCCCAACGCCAGGAACATGTAGCCCAGCTGGCTGATGGTGGAGTACGCCAGGACACGCTTGAGGTCATACTGAGCCACGGCCGCGCTGGCGGCGAACAGGGCGGTGGCGGCGCCCACGGGGGCCACCACGGCGCCCAGGACCGGTCCTGCGGCTTCAAACAGCGGCCACAGGCGGCCCACCAGGAAAACCCCGGCCGTGACCATGGTGGCCGCGTGGATGAGGGCGGAGACGGGGGTGGGCCCCTCCATGGCGTCCGGCAGCCACACGTACAGCGGGAGCTGCGCGGACTTCCCGGTCGCCCCGGCGAACAGCAGCAGCGCGGCGGCCACCAGTCCCGGGTGGCCCCGGAGGGCCCCGCCCCCTTCCCCCAGAAGCCGCGAGATCTCCCGGAAATCCAGGGTCCCCAGCAGCCCCCACACGGACAGGATCCCCACCACGAACGCCGCATCCCCGATCCGGTTCACCACGAAGGCCTTCCG
>JBKBVM010000213.1:0-2663 GCA_046289555.1 bacterium | reverse complement strand
ACCAGGTTGGAGCGGTGGATCCGCTCGTAGCTCTCCGCGATCACCGCCCGCACACCCAGCAGCATGGGGCCCTTAGCCGCCCAGTCGCGGGAGCTGCCCGCTCCGTACTCCTTGCCCGCCAGCACCAGCAGCGGCACCCCTTCCATTCGGTAGCGCACGGCCGCGTCGTAGATGGGAAGGAGCTCGCCGCTGGGAAAGTGGACGGTCCAGCCTCCCTCGCGGCCGCCGGCGAGGGCGTTGCGCAGCCGGATGTTGGCGAACGTCCCCCGCATCATGACCTCGTGGTTGCCCCGCCGGGCGCCGTAGCTGTTGAACTCCGCGGGAGTGACCCCACGCTCGATCAGGTAGCGACCCGCGGGGCTGTCCTTAGGGATGCTGCCTGCGGGCGAGATGTGGTCGGTGGTGACGGAGTCCCCCAGCACCGCCAGCACCCGCGCGCCGCGGATGTCCTGCAGGGGCTCGGGCTCCGGGGGCAGGTCGCGGAAGAAGGGCGGTTCCTGCACGTAGGTGGACTCGGGGTCCCACGCGTACAGGTCGCCCTCGGGCACCGGCAGGGTCCGCCACGTCTCGTCCCCGGCGAACACGTCCCGGTAGCGCTCCCGGAACAGTTCGGGAGTGACGTGGCGCTCGATCAGCTCCTGGACCTCCTGGGTGGTGGGCCAGATGTCCCGCAGGTACACGGGGTTGCCGTTGGGGTCGTAGCCCACGGGGTCGGTGGTGAGGTCTACGTCCACGGTACCCGCCAGGGCGAAGGCCACCACGAGGGGCGGGCTAGCCAGGTATGCGGCCCGCACCAGCGGGTGGATCCGGCCCTCGAAGTTGCGGTTGCCGCTCAGCACCGCGGCCACCACCAGGTCGTGCTCCTGCACCGCCCGGGCCACAGGCTCGGGCAGCGGCCCGCTGTTCCCGATGCAGGTGGTGCAGCCGTAGCCGACCAGGTGGAACCGCAGCGCCTCCAGGTACGGCATCAGGCCGGCCCGCCGGAGGTACTCCGTGACCACCGCGGACCCGGGTGCGAGGCTCGTCTTCACCGCGGGGCTCACCCCTAGCCCGCGTTCCACCGCCTTCCTGGCCACGAGCCCCGCGGCCAGCATCACCGAAGGGTTGCTGGTGTTGGTGCAGCTGGTGATGGCCGCGATCACCACGGACCCGTGCCGCAGCTCCGCGTGCACGCCGTCTAGCCGCACGTCCACGGTCTTCGGCCTGGCCGCCACGGCGACGCCCGCCCCGCCCGCGGGCCGCCCGCCCTCCGACTCCAGCCGGCCCGTGGCCACCTGGTTGTCGGCGGAGGCACCCGTCCGGTCCCCGAAGGCGGCGTAGAAGCTCCTCCCGACCTCCCGCAGGGGCACCCGGTCCTGAGGCCGGCGGGGCCCCGCGACACTGGGCTCCAGGGTCCCCAGGTCCAGTTCCACCACGTGGTTGTAAGCGGGGGTCGCGTCCGCTTCCCAGAACAGGCCCTGCGCTTTCGCGTAGCGTTCCACCAGGGCCACGTGGTCGGGGTCCCGGCCCGTGAGCCGCAGGTAGCGCAGGGTCTCGTCGTCGATGGGGAACAACGCCGCGGTAGCCCCGTACTCCGGCGCCATGTTCGCGATGGTGGCGCGGTCGGGAAGGGGGAGGTGGTGCAGGCTGGGCCCGAAGAACTCCACGAACTTGTCCACGACCCCTACCGTGCGGAGGATCTGGGTCACCGTGAGCACCAAGTCCGTGGCTGTCACCCCCTCGGGCGGCGTCCCGTACAGCCGGAAGCCCACCACCTCTGGGGCCGCCAGGTAGATGGGCTGGCCCAGCATCACCGCCTCCGCCTCGATGCCGCCCACGCCCCAGCCCAGGACCCCGAGTCCGTTGACCATGGTGGTGTGGGAGTCGGTGCCCACCAGGCTGTCGGGGAAGGCCACCGGTTGGCCGTCCTGCTCCCGGGTGGCCACCACGGTGGCCAGGTACTCCAGGTTCACCTGGTGGACGATCCCCGTACCCGGCGGCACCACCCGGAAGTTGCGAAACGCCTTCTGCGCCCACCGGAGCAGCGCGTAGCGCTCGCGGTTCCGCTCGTACTCCTTCTCGACGTTGAACCGGAAGGCCAGCGCCGACCCGAAGGCGTCCACCTGCACCGAGTGGTCGATCACCAGGTCCACGGGTACCAGAGGGTTGATGCGCTTCGGGTCACCGCCCAGGCGGGCCATGGCGGACCGCATGGCCGCCAGGTCCACGACCGCGGGCACTCCCGTGAAGTCCTGCAGGAGAACCCGCGCGGGAAGGAACGGCACTTCCCAACCCGCCTCCCCGGGCCTCCAACGTGCCATCCGTTGCACGTCCTCCTCGCGGAAGGGCTCAGTCCCCGCGTGCCGCAGCACGTTTTCCAGGAGGACCTTCACGGTGAAGGGGATCCGGTCCAACGGCAGGGCCAGCTGCCCGTCCAGGGCGGCCAACCGGTAGTACGCGATCCCAGCGCCGGGCAGGACCGTGCGTGCGCCAAAGGGGTCGTGCTGGCTCAAGGGGCATCACCTCACGCCAAGTGTGGACCGCCGAGCGCGTTCCCGGTCTATTGTACGCGGCACCGGGCAGCCAGGCACGGCAGCGGGTCGCGGAGTCCGTGTCACGTCCCAGTAGGTGCCCAGCCCATCGTTGGCTTGGTCACGCAACGGGAGCCTGCAGGTGGCTCAGCT
>JBKBVM010000212.1:0-2722 GCA_046289555.1 bacterium | reverse complement strand
GGCGTGGAGGGACCTACGGGCGTACTACGACCTGGCGATAGACTTCGCTTTTGCCAAAGGCGACGCCCGCCGCGGCGAGCGAAGCCCTCAGGAGCTGGCGCTATACCGTGCTCGCCTCCAGGAGCTGCGGGACCGGCTGGCGGCGCGAGGCGTGGAGGTCTGCTGAGGTGCGCGACCGGCCCGGTCAGAGCTCGGGTGGTCGGGGCCCGGACCCGGCCTCGGGCGAGTCGCGCAACGCCTCCCGTGCAGCTCCGACCCCGACCGGGCCACGTGAGTTCTCCACAGGGTACCAGCTGTTCATGCTGTCCATCTCTGTGTGGGCTTTGCTCGTGGTGGCCTGGCAGGCCGCCGGCCGTATGGACCCCGCGGTCCGGGGTGTACTGGAGTACGCGGATTTCGCGGTGTGCGGGGTGTTCTTCGCGGACTTCCTACTCAGTCTCTGGAGGGCCTCCGACCGGTGGGGTTACTTCCTCCGCTGGGGCTGGCTGGACCTGCTGTCCAGCGTCCCCACCCTGGACTTCCTCCGCTGGGGGCGTCTGGGACGTGTCCTGCGGATCCTGAGGGTGCTCCGAGCCCTGCGGGCCAGCCGCATCCTGGCGGAATTCGCCCTCGAGCGCCGGGCGGAAAACACGCTGCTGGCCGCGGGTCTGTTGACGTTGCTGGTGGTGGTCTCCGGTGCGGTAGCCGTCCTGCAGTTCGAAGGAGGGCCCGAATCGAACATCCGGACCGCGGAGGACGCCCTGTGGTGGGCAGTGAGCACCATCACCACGGTGGGGTACGGGGACCGTTACCCGGTGACCCCGGAAGGCCGTCTGGTGGCTGTGATGCTGATGGCCGCCGGTGTGGGACTGTTCGGGGTGCTGACCGCCTACCTGGCGAGCTGGTTCGTGGGATCAAGGACCCGTCCGGGGGACGCGGTTCTGGAGGAGCTGGCCCGCCTGCGGGCAGAGTTGCTCCTCCTCCGCGGGATCCTGGAAGGGGGAACGGCCGAGTCCGTTTGTCCGGGCCCGGATGGCCGGGAAGGTGGCGGGTCGTGACGTCCATATGGAGGGCTGCACTGGGTTCGCGTTTAAGCGCGCGTTAACGGCCTGAGGGTACGGTGGTTCACGGGGAATGATCTTGCTGGCATCCTTACGGTCCGGTCGTAGCGGGTACGCGTGGCTCCAGCGGGGGTCTGGAGGGGGCGCTGCGGTGGCCCTGCGCGGCGGGAAGCCGGGAGCTGGCGTTGACCCCTCGTGGGAGGCTCAGTCAGTCCGGTCCTCCGGGGCGCGCGCCAGTTCTACGGGCTCGTGGCGGTGGCGGAGGGTGCGCCCACGGTGAGGGTGGCGGTGCTGTCCAGTTCGGGCTTTTTGGACCGCTTCGGCGGGTGGGAACCGGGGCTGCGCGCGCAGCTGACAGGCCTGGGGTTCCGGGCGAGCGCAGCGTCGAGCAGCTCCGGGAAGGGTCGTCGTGAGGGGGCAGGCCGTGGACGGGAGCTTGCGTCGGCTGCGGGAGTCGCTCCAGGCGGGGCTTGAGGCTGCGCTGTCGGACCTAGCCCCCCTCGTGCGAGAACTCGAACGCGAGCGGACACGGATCGCCTGGCTCGGGCGAATCACCGTGCCCGCGCGCATCGAATCGATTACGGTGCTCGTTTTGCTTATGCTGGGCGCGCCGGCCGTCGTGGCGTTCGTCGTGTTGTTCCTGGTCGAGTGGGTACTCCTTGGACGGCCGGACGCGGCGCTCAGCTCAGAACGGTTCGTCGACCTCTGGGCCGGGCTCTGGGTCATCCTGGTGGCCTCAACCGTCGCCCTGTGGGCCGTGCTCGTGATTCTCGACTGGGTACTTCGCCGTAAGCCCTTCTTCGTGCGCTACGAGGGGGAGTTCCTGCCCCGACTGGCGGAAGCGCTCGGGCTGCAGTACGAATTCCGCCCGGTGGTCGCTCGCTTCGAGGATCTGGAGGCGCTCGGTGCACGGTTTGCCGGGTGGCTGCTGCGGCTGGTGGCAAGCCAGCACGTGACGTGGGGACCCGTGTTCGTTGGGGGGGAGGACCGGTCCGTGGAAGTGCTGGGATTGGAGGTCTACTACCGAGGTCATAGGATTCACAAGACCGTGTTCCGGGGCGTGGTAGCGGTGGCCCGCCTCCCGGAAGGCAGCGCGGACGCCCGGGGAGCGCACCCCGCCCGGACCTCGCACCGGCGCGCGCCGGTGGTGGTGCGTACCGGGGGGCGGGTGTACGCGTTCGTCCCCTGTAAGGTCGATCTCCTGACTCCTGACCCCACCGTCCCCCTGCCCGGGCGGGGGCTGGACCGGATCCGGGTGTGGTTCCGGGCCGCGGCACAGGCGGTGGAGCTCTTGAGCCGCTTTGAAGCCAGGGGCGACCCCTCCCAGCCGGCTTAGCTGGCCTCCACGGCCGGGCACCGCCGTCGCGCCCGGAAGGGCCCCCAAGGGGGTAGCGGTCGGGTGACGAAAGGGCCGATCGAGGCCCTCACGGCACCACCCTCACCTGGTAGCGCCGCAGGGTCTGAACCACCCGGACCTTCTGGGGGTCGCCCAGGCGTACGAAGTCGAACTTCAGCAGCCGGGTGTGCGGGCTGTAGGCCACCACGAAGATGGCGGTCTCCGTGACGAGCATGTAGCCCCGTTCGTTCGTCACCCCGTCCCCGTCTAGGTCCAGGTCCACCGTGCCGCGCCGGAGGGCGAGGACGGCTTTGGGGTCGTCCCGCTTGAGGGGCACCACGAGACG
>JBKBVM010000211.1:0-2832 GCA_046289555.1 bacterium | reverse complement strand
AGACGTTGGTCGAGCAGGGCGTGGGCGATGCTGGCGCCGGTCCACCGAGGCTCCTGCATCCGGCGGAGGACGTCCTCACGCCGGTAGTCGTCCCGCAGGGGATCGGGACCGAGGGCGGTGAGGACCGGGTGCGTGGCAAGTTCGTCCTGCGAAAGCAGCTGCAGCACGGGGCCGTTGAACAGGGTCGCCACGCGGGTGCCAGCTCGGAGGCGAGCCCAGACCCGGCCGGTACCCTTCCGGGGAGGGTCCGAGGGGCCGGAGATTTCCCACCGGCCCCACATCATTAGGTGAGAGTGCAGCGTCAGGCCCCGGTCCAGAACGATGAGGAGGTGCTTGCCGCGGGCTTCCACGTGGGCGACGCGGCGCCCCACAAGCGCGCGCTCCAGGGGACGCAGCCGCGCGGGGGTCAGCTGTACCTCGTCTAGGATGCGGGAGGCCAGCGCGCGCCGCAGGGCGTCGGCGATGCGGTGAACCTGAGGCCCTTCAGCCATGGCGTACAGTCCCGGTCGCGACAGCCTCCCTCTCGGGCCTGAGCCAGCCTGGACTGTTCCGCAGCCGGGCAGTCAGAGATGTCGGAGTTCGAGCGACCCAGGTCCGCACCGGGGATTCCCCGTTCACGCCCTTAGGTACCTGCTGCGAGCTGGCTCTGAATGCGGCCGTCCTCGATCCGGACGACTCGGTCGGCCTGACTGGCGAACCGCTCGTCGTGGGTGACCATGATGAAGCTCTTGGCCGTGGCCCGATTCAGCTCTCGCATCAGGTCGAAAACCGCCCGACCGCTCTGGCTGTCCAGGTTCCCGGTGGGCTCGTCGGCGAGCACGAGGGTCGGGTCGTTCGCCAGGGCGCGGATCAACGCCACACGCTGCTGCTGGCCTCCGGAAAGCTGCGAGGGGAAGACGCGCGCATAGCGCGCGAGGCCAACGCGCTCCAGGAGGGCTTCCACGCGGGCCCGGTCCCGAGCGGAGACAGGGCCCCTGAGGCGCAGCGGCAGCAGGACGTTCTCCAGGACGGTCAGCTCGGGGAGCAGGTAGTAGTTTTGAAACACGAAGCCCAGGAGGTCGCGTCGCAGGACAGAGCGGGTGTTCTCCGGGAGGTCCGAAACGTCCCGTCCGGCCAGGAGCACACGGCCGGACGTCGGCCGGTCGAGCAACCCGATGATGTTGAGCAGCGTGGTCTTGCCGGACCCGGAGGGGCCGACCACGGCGATGAACTCGCCCGGCCGGACCGCGAGGTCCACCTCCCGCAGGGCCCACACGGGTACGCCTTCAGCGTACACCTTAGAGACGCGGTCGAGCTGCAGGACGGACTCCATTTCAGGTCGAGCGGATCACACGGATGGGGTCGACAGCCGCCGCCTGCCGGGCCGGGACGAGGGAGGCGAGGGTACCCACGACGACGCTGAGGATGACCGAACCCAGGACCAAACCGGCGTTGAGGTCCACCGGGAATACCTCGATGTCCGGTTGGGCCGCGGACAGCCGGGCCTGGTAGAACAGGAGCGCGAGACCCACCCCGACCCCCGCGCCCACCAGGCCGCCCGTGAGGGCCAGAACCGTCCCCTGTAGGGCGAACACCTCGAGGATCTGCGACCTCGTGGCTCCCATGGCGCGGAGAATCCCGATCTCCCGCAGGCGGGCCAGCACGTTCGTGATGAGGATGCTCACGATCCCGAAGCCCGCCGCGAGGGTGACGAAGAACTGAATGAGAAACGAGGACTGGGATTGGGCCTGCAGCCCCGCGAGGAGTTGCCGGTTCTCCCGCATCCACGACCGCACCTCGAAAGGAGCGACGGGGGCGATGCGGTCCGCCACCCGGTCCGCCTCGAAGGGCCTCTGGAGCCGCACGGACAGCGTGGTGACGGCGGTCCCCAGGCCCAGCACGGACTGCGCCTGGCGCAGCGTGACGAAGGCAACGCCGTCATCGAGCCTGGGAAAGCCGGTGCGGACGATTCCGGCAACCAGCAGCGTCGAGGTGCCCGCCGGGCCGGTCACCCGGAACCGATCCCGGAGCCGCAGCCCCAACCGGTCCGCCAGGCGCTGGCCGAGTACAGCCTCGCCCCCGACCAGCCCTCTGTAGCGGCCTGCCACAAGCCGCTGCTGGAGGCCGAACGCCCGGTCAAAGCGGTCCGGGTCCGCACCGACGATGCGGATGGGCTCCGCGCGGCTCTCCCGGGTCAGGACCCCCGGGCCTTCTACGGTGGGGATCACGACCGCGATATCCTGGTCGACGGCCTCCAGCCAGCTCACCCAGCTCCTCCAGTTTTCGATGGACCGGGTCCGCAGCTCACGGGTGGACCGGGTCCCGACGTAAACCGAATCCGGCGAGCGGCGCAGGACCCACACCGGGACGGGCTCACGGGGGGCCGGTTCTAAGACGACGTGCGGGATCCCGCCCGTGGTGGTCTCCAGGAGACGGCGCTGCAGGCCCCCGATCAGAGCGTTCAGGAACACCACCAGCGCCACGCTGACCGCGACGACGCTGGCCGCGAGGACGCTCTGTCGGGGCGCGGAGCGCAGCTGCCGGAGTGCCAGCATCCACGTCACCCGGCCCACAGCTCACCCCTCCAGCCGGGCGAGCCGCACGCGGACCCGACTCCCCTCGCGGGTCCGCGTCGGGTCCAGGACGACCAGGTCGTCCGGGCTCACGCCCTCCACGGCCGCCCACCGGTCTGAGCGACCGAGGAGCCGCACACGGCGAGCCTCCACGCGACCGGACCGGACCACGAGGACCGAGGGAACGGAGGACGCTCCAAGGACGCTCTCCACGGGTACAGCCAGGGCGGACGGCCACGACGCAACCTCCAGGTTCACGTCAAGGGTCATGCCCACACGG
>JBKBVM010000210.1:0-2832 GCA_046289555.1 bacterium | reverse complement strand
CGAAGGCGAGGGGGATGGCCGCGGTGTTGTACGCGAAGGCCCAGAACAGGTTCTGGCGTACCAACCGCATGGTGGCCCGGGCGATCTGCAGGGCGGCGACCACGTCCAGCAGGTCGTCCTTCACGAGGACCACGTGCCCGGTCTCCTTCGCCACGTCCGTACCCGCACCCATGGCAATGCCCACGTCCGCCTGGGCTAGGGCAGGGGCGTCGTTGATGCCGTCGCCGACCATGGCGACCCGGTAGCCCTGGTCTTGCAACCGCTTGATCTCCGCGGCCTTGTCTCCAGGCAGGACCTCTGCCAGCACCGTGTCCATCCCGAGTTGCTTCGCGATGGCCTGCGCGGTGCGGCGGTTGTCGCCGGTGAGCATGGCCACCCGGACGCCCATCGCTCGCAGCTCTCGGACAGCCAGCGGCGTCGTCTCCCGGAGCGTGTCGGCGACGGCCACGATCCCCACCGCCCGGCCGTCCACCGCCACGAACATGGCGGTCTTGCCCTGGGCCTCCAGTTCCCCGGCCCGCAGCCCGAGTCCGTCCAACGCCACGCCCTGCTCGGCCATGAGAACGCGGTTGCCGAGCAGGACCGTACTTCCGTCCACCCGCGCCACCACGCCGCGGCCCGGTAGGGCCTGGAACCCTTCAGGGTCCGGGAGGGCCAGA
The DNA here is from genome assembly GCA_046289555.1 of bacterium. Lineage (GTDB taxonomy): Bacteria > Sysuimicrobiota > Sysuimicrobiia > Sysuimicrobiales > Sysuimicrobiaceae > Tepidifontimicrobium. Next base: position 2,173 of record JBKBVM010000210.1, on the reverse strand, counting down.
CCCCGCTCCTGAGCAGCCCGCACCACAGCCTCGCCCAGGGGGTGCTCAGACCGCTTCTCCGCGGCCGCGGCCCAGGCCAAGACCTGTTCGTCTGCGGCGCCCGCCGGGACCACGTCGGTGACAGAAGGAAGTCCCTTGGTCAGCGTACCCGTCTTGTCGAAGACCACCACCTGGACCTTCGAGAGCGCCTCCACCGCATCCGCGCCGCGGAACAGGATGCCGTGCTCCGCCGCCTTGCCGGTTCCGGCCATCATGGCCGCGGGCGTGGCCAGCCCGACCGCGCACGGGCAGGAGATCACCAGCACCGCGACGGACACCAGGACCGCGAATCCCACAGCGCTGGCGCCCGTCAGCGCGTAGGGGGTCAGCATCAAGCGCGTCTGCGGGCTGAACCACAGGTCGTAGCCGACGAAGTACCAGAACAGGAAGGTCAGCAGGGCCAGCACGTGTACCCAGAAGATGAACCGGCCGGCCACGAAGTCCGCCAGCTTCTGGATGGGAGCCTTGGAGGTCTGGGCCTCCTCCACCAGGCGGATGATCTGTGCGAGAGCGGTCTCCCGGCCCACACGGGTGGCCCGGAAGGTGAAGGAGCCGGTCCGGTTCAGGGTGCCGCCGATGACCTCGTCTCCCGCTTTCTTTTCCACCGGAAGGCTCTCCCCTGTGATCATGGACTGGTCCACCGCGGAGTACCCCTCCAGCACGACCCCGTCCACAGGGACCTGCTCCCCGGGCCGGACCACCAGGACGTCCCCCACCTCCACCTCGTCCACCGACACCTCCACCTCCTGGCCGTCCCTCAGGACCCGCGCGCGGCGCGGCTGCAGCCGCATCAGGCGCCGGATCGCTTCAGAAGCGCGACCGCGGGTGATGGCTTCCAGGTAGCGGCCCAGGAGGATGAACCACGTGAGCAGCGCAGCAGCTTCGTAGAAGGTGGCCTGGGGACCGCCGAAGCCCGCCTCCGGCCAGAAGGTGTTCACCACCGCGATGAGGTAAGCGGCGCCGATCCCGGTGGCGTAGAGGAGATTCATGTCGGTCACGCCCCGACGCAGGCCGTTGAAGGAGTGGACGAAGAACTGCGAGCCGGGTCCGAAGACCAGCGGGGTCGTCAGTAGGAACAGGAGCAGCTTGCTGTGCAAGAACTCCGGGACGATCCGGGATAGGAAGCCATAGGGTTGGAAGGTCCCCAACATCACCAGCAGAGCGAGGGGCGTGGCCACGAGGAGGTTGGTCCGCTGACGCCGGATCTCCCGGCGACGGGCCTCCTGCTCGCGGTCCAGGGCCGCGGCACCCTCCACCTTCTCCTCCGCCCCGTAGCCCACGTCGCGCACCGCGGCCACCATCTCCCGGACCGTCACCGCTCCGGGCAGGTAGTCCACCCGGGCGGTTTCAGTGCTGAGGTTCACGGAGGCGGAGAGCACGCCGGGCAGGGACGCCAGGGCGCGGCGGACGTTTTCCACGCACGACGCGCAGCTCATGCCGGTCACGTGTAGGTACACGGTCGCGGTGCGCAGTCCGTACCCAATGTCCTCTACGGCCCGTTGCAGGGTCCGCACGTCCACGGCAGAGGGGTCGTACTCCACCGTGGCCTGCTCCGTGGCCAGGTTCACCCGTACTTCGCGAACGCCGGGGAGCCGCTGGAGCGCTCCCTCCACGTTGGCCACGCACGAGGCACAGGACATGCCCTCGATGGGGAGCACCACTCGGCTCATCGCGCACCTCCTGCCTCGAACACCTCCAGCAACTCCTGGATCACCCGCTCCCGCTCCCCCGGGTCGTCGGAGCGGATGGCCGTGGTAACGCAGTGGTTCAGGTGGCGCTGCAGGAGCAACGCGTTCACCCGGTCCAGGGCGCTCTGCACCGCCCTGGTCTGCCGGAGGACGTCGACGCAGTAGGCGTCCTCCTCCACCATACGCAGGATGCCGCGCACGTGCCCCTCGATGCTGCGCAGCCGGGCCAGGATCTCGTTCTTTGCCCGGGGATCGGTGCCCTGGAAGCTCCTCTTGTGTTGCGTTCGGACTGCCACCTTCGCCTCCACCCCTCCCCCAAGGGGGAGGGGTCCACGGCGATCCTAGCAAGTTCCCCCCGGAGCGTCAAACGGTGCGGGGCCGCTGCCGCCTGGTACGGGTCCGGCGGGCCCGGCGGTCGATGAGGGTGCAGCTGCGGATCCGGTCCG
>JBKBVM010000020.1:12922-15894 GCA_046289555.1 bacterium | reverse complement strand
TTCTTCAACGTGTACGCGATCCGCACGTCCAAGCCTATGTGGCGGCCTGGATCCCGGAACCCCGCCCTGGCGGCCTCCGTGACCTTCGGTGCGGTGCTGCTGGCCGCGGCGATCTACGTCCCGGATGCTCGGACTTACTTCCGCACGTACCCCCTGGGGGTTGTGGATCTGGCCGCCTGCCTGGTCCCCGGGCTTGTGGCAGCGCTGGTGGTGGACGCGGCGGAGCTGCTGGGGAGAAGGCGGAGGGAGGCGTGAGGGTGGCGTACGTCTGCCAGTCGTGCGGGTACCGCTCGCCGCGGTGGCTGGGCCGGTGCCCGAACTGCGACGCGTGGAACAGCCTGGCGGAGGAGGTGGACGTCCCCCGCAGGCCTGCTGCGTCCCGCACCGCGAAGCCGATACCGTTGCCCGAGGTCTCCCCTCTGCCGGAGGAGCGTTGGCCCACAGGGATCGGGGAACTGGACCGCGTGCTGGGAGGAGGGTTCGTCCCGGGCTCTCTTGTCCTGGTGGGTGGCGATCCCGGGATCGGGAAGAGCACCCTGGCTTTGCAGGCGGCGTTCCGGCTGGCCGAGGCCGGGCGTGCGGTGCTGTACGTGGCGGGCGAGGAGTCCGCCCAGCAGACCCGCATGCGGGCGGAGCGTCTGGGTGCGGTGTCGCGGGGCGTGTGGGTGGTGGCGGAGACGGACCTGGACGCGGTGCTGGGTTCCGTCCGGAAGCTGCGTCCGGCCCTCGTGGTGGTGGACAGCATCCAGACGGTGTACCGGCCCGACGTCCCCAGCGCGCCCGGCAGCGTGGGCCAGGTCCGGGAGTGTGCGGCGGCGCTGCTGCAGCTGGCGAAGTCCGAAGGGACCGCAGTCCTGCTGGTGGGCCACGTGACGAAGGAAGGGATGCTGGCGGGCCCCAAGGTGCTGGAGCACCTCGTGGACACGGTGCTGTACTTCGAGGGCGAGCGGCACCAGGCGTACCGGATCCTGCGGGCCACCAAGAACCGGTTCGGCTCTACCAACGAGATCGGCGTGTTCGAGATGGGACCGGGCGGCCTGGTGGAAGTCCCGAACCCGTCCGCGGCGTTTCTGGGGGAGCGTCCTCCGGGGGCGGCAGGGGCGGCGGTGGTGTGCACCCTGGAAGGGAGCCGGCCCCTGCTGGTGGAGGTGCAGGCGCTGGTGGCTCCTTCGGCCTTCGGCACACCCCGGCGGGCCACTTCAGGGGTGGACTACAACCGGCTGCTGCTGCTGGTGGCGGTGCTGGAAAAGCACGCGGGCCTCGCCTTCTCCCAGGCGGACGTGTACGCGAACGCCGCGGGCGGGGTGAGGGTGGAAGAACCTGCCGCCGACCTGGGGATCGCCCTGGCCCTCGCCTCCTCCTACCGCACCCTCGCCTTGGACGGCCGGACCGTGTTCTGCGGGGAGCTGGGGCTGGCGGGCGAGGTGCGTCCGGTCCCGCAACTGGCCCGCCGGCTGGCGGAGGCGCGCAAGCTCGGGTTCGAGCGCGCCTTCGTGCCGCGCGGCGGGGTCCCGGACGGTTCAGGGCTGGAGGTGGTACCGGTCGGCACCGTGGTGGAAGCCCTGGAGTTGGCGCCCTGGCGGTAGCCTGTCGGTCCCCTGCCCCGGACACGGTCCGAGGGCCAGCTTATACTGGGCTCGAAATGAGTACCGAGGGACGGACAGCGCGGCGTGCTGCGGCGTGGGCCGGCGCGGTGCTGGGTGGGGCGTTGGGCGTCCAGGTGGCGGTGGCCCTGGCACCCTTCGTGCCCATCGGGGGCTGGCCCCGGGTCGGCGCGGAGGTGGCGGGCGCGGTGGCGGGCGCGGTCCTGGGGGCCACCCTCGCGCCGCCTGCCTGGCAGGCGTTCGTACGGCTGATGGGCCGGGTGCTGGTCCGGCTGGGACGGGTGCCGTGGAAAGACGTGGAGATCGCCCTCGTGGGTTCCCTGGTGGGCCTGCTGGTGGCCACCGCGGTGGGCTACCTTTTGTCCGGGATCCCCGTGATCGGCGGCTACCTGCGGGTGGTGGCCCTGGTGGTGTTCGGCTACCTGGGCCTGCAGTTCGCCCTGCAGCGGCGGGAGGAGGTGGCTAGCCTGCTGGAGCGCCGCAGGCCGCGAGGTCCCGCCAAGGTGCTGGACACCAGCGCCATCATCGACGGCCGGATCGCAGACGTGGTGCGTTCGGGGTTCCTGGAAGGGCCGTTCCTGGTGCCGCGGTCGGTGCTGCGGGAGCTGCAGGCCATCGCGGACTCGCCCGACCCCCTGCGCCGGGCCCGCGGCCGGCGCGGGCTGGACGTGCTGCACCGTCTTCAGGAGGACTCGCAGGCGGTGCAGATCGTGGAGGACGAGCCGGAGGGCGAGGTGGACGAGCGCGTGGTGCAGGTGGCGCGGGCCGCGCGGGGCAGCGTGGTCACCACGGACTTCAACCTGAACCGGGTGGCGCAGCTGCAGGGGGTGCGGGTGCTGAACCTGAACGACCTCGCCGCGGCCCTGCGGCCGGTGGTCCTGCCAGGTGAGGAGGTGACCGTGCAGCTTCTTCGGGAGGGCAAGGAACCGGGCCAGGGCGTGGGCTACCTGGAGGACGGCACCATGATCGTGGTGGAAGGCGGCAGGACGCTGGTGGGGACCACGGTGGAGGCGGTGGTGACCAGCGTCCTGCAGACCTCCGCGGGCCGCATGGTGTTCGCCAGGCCCAAGCAGGAATCCGCGGGGCGGCGCGGCGGCACGGGCGGGGCGGTGTCCCCCAGGTGAGTGGCCGGTCCAGACGGGGGCGGGTGGCGGCCATCATCGCCGCGGCGGGGCGCAGCGCGCGCATGGGCCAGGGCACCCCGAAGGTGCTGCTGTCCCTCCACCAGGTGCCCGTCATCGTCCGGTCCATCCTGCCCTTCCACCACAGCCCCTTGGTGGACGAGGTGGTGGTGGTCGCCGATCGCTGCACCGACCGATCGCAGGAGATCGCGCGGCGCGCCGGCGCCGTAGTGATCGACGGTATCTT
>JBKBVM010000020.1:0-12912 GCA_046289555.1 bacterium | reverse complement strand
CTGGGGAAGGTCTCCAGGGTGGTGGCGGGCGGGCTGAAGCGCCAGCAGTCGGTGGCGCTGGGGCTCCAGGCGGTGGGCCCGTGCGAGCTGGTCCTGGTCCACGACGGTGCCCGACCGCTGGTGACCGGCGAGATCATCGAGCGGGTGGTGGAGGCGGCCCGAGAGCATGGAGCCGCGGTGCCTGCCGTCCCCGTGCGGGACACCATCAAGCGGGTGGACGGCGACCGCGTGCTGGAGACCCTGAACCGGGACGAGCTTCGGGCGGTGCAGACCCCTCAGGGCTTCCGTTACGAGGTGCTGGTGGCGGCGCACGACCGGGCGCGGGCGGAGGGGTTCTACGGCACCGACGACGCTACCCTCGTGGAACGGATGGGCCACCCGGTGGCGGTGGTCGCCGGCAGCCCGGAGAACCTCAAGATCACCACGCCGGAGGACCTGGCGATGGCGGAGGCGCTGCTGCAGTGGCGGGAAGGGTGAGGGTGGGCATCGGGTACGATGTGCACCCCTTCGCGGACGGGCGCCCCCTGGTGCTAGGGGGGGTTAGGATACCGTACCCCCGCGGGCTTGGCGGCCACAGCGACGCGGACGTCCTGGCCCACGCGGTCATGGACGCGGTGCTGGGCGCCTGCGGCCTCCCGGACATCGGGACCCTGTTCCCCTCCCACGACCCGCGGTACGAGGGCGCGGACAGCCTCAGGCTGCTGGACGAGGTGCTCCGGCGGGCCCGGGACCGGGGCTTCCGGGTGGTGCAGGTAGACTGCGTACTGGTGGCGCAGGAGCCGCGCCTGGCGGACTTCTTGCCCCGTATGCGGCAGAACCTGGCCCTGCAGATGGGCGTGGAGGTGGACGCAGTAGGGTTGAAGGCCACCACCCCGGAGGGCTTGGGCGCACTTGGACGCGGGGAGGGTGTCGCGGCCCTGGCGGTGGCCCTCGTGGAGCCGTTGGAGGGGTGAAGTCCCTGGTTGGCGGAGGAGTCCGGTGGCGCTGTACGTGACCAACACCCTGACCCGGCGCAAGGAGCCCTTCGAGCCGTGGAACCCGCCTGAGGTCCGGATGTACGTGTGCGGGGTCAACCTGCACGGCCCGGCCCACGTGGGCCACGCCCGCAGCTACCTGTTCTTCGACGTGGTCCGCCGGCACCTGGAGTGGTCCGGGTACCGGGTCCGCCACGTCCAGAACTTCACCGACATCGAGGACAAGATCATCGCCCGGGCGCAGCGCGAGGGGCGCACGCTGGAGTCCATCGCGCGGGAGTACATCGACCGGTTCCTCCGGGAGATGGACGCCCTCCACGTCCTGCGAGCCCACCACTACCCCCGGGCCACGGAGGCGATTCCGGAGATCCTCCGCATCGTGGAGGGGCTGTTGCAGAAGGGGCACGCCTACGTGGTGGACGGCGACGTGTACTTCCGGGTGACCTCGGACCCGCACTACGGCAAGCTGTCGGGCCGTTCCCTGGAGGAGCTGCAGGCAGGAGCCCGGGTGGAGGTGGACCCCCGCAAGGAGCACCCCATGGACTTCGCCCTGTGGAAGGCCGCTAAACCCGGGGAGCCCTCCTGGCCCAGCCCGTGGGGCCCCGGCCGTCCGGGTTGGCACATCGAGTGCTCCGCCATGTCCATGAGCTACCTGGGCGAGCAGCTGGACATCCACGGGGGAGGGGAGGACGTGATCTTCCCCCACCACGAGAACGAGATCGCCCAGAGCGAGTGCTTCACGGGCAAGCCGTTCGTGAAGTACTGGCTGCACAACGCGCACCTGCGGATGGAGGGCCAGGAGGAACGCATGACCCGGTCCCTCGGCAACGTGGTGTGGATCCAGGACGCCCTGGCCCGCTACCGTCCCGACGCCATCCGGCTGTTCCTGCTCAGTTCCCACTACCGCACGCCCATGACGTGGCGGGAGGAGGCGGTGGCTGCCGCGGAGCGTGGCGCCGCACACCTGCGGGCCGCGGTGGAGGCGGCGGAAACCCTGCTGCGCCGCACCCGACCGTCCGGACGCAGCTCGGAGGCCGCCCAGAAGCTGCGGGAGGAAGTGGCCCGGCTGCGGGCGGCGTTCCGCGCCGCCCTGGACGACGACTTCGACACGCCCTCCGCCATCGCGCACCTGCACGCCCTGGCTTCCGAGGTGAACCGCCTGACGGACGCCTTGGCCAAGCGGCAACCCGGGGCAGGCCAGCCGGAGGACGCGGCCGAGGCGGTGGCGGAGGCCCGGGACAGCCTGCGGGAGCTGGCGGGCGTGCTGGGGCTGCGGCTTGCCGAACCCGTCCCCGAGTCCCTGGCTGCGGCCCTGCGCCGGCTGCTGCAGGAGGAGGAGGCGCTGCGCGAGGTGGACGGGGAGGGCTCGCCGGAAGCGGTCCTGGACCGCGTGCTGGAGGTCCGGCAGCGCGCCCGGGAGCGGCGTGACTTCGCCACCGCGGACCGCATCCGCCAGAAGCTCATGGACCTCGGGGTATCCGTGGAGGACTACCCTGGCGGAAGCCGCTGGCGCATCCGCGACGGAGCCTGAGGGCGTGTCCGGACAGGCTGGGGACCGAAAACCTGCGGCTGTGGTCGAGGGCCGTAACCCGGTTCGCGAGGCGCTGCGCGCGGGCCAGCCGATCCGCAAGGTGCAGGTGTCGAAGACCGCGCGCTTGCGCGGCGGGCTTCTGGAGGTCGTGCAGGAGGCGCGGCGGCGCGGCATCCCGGTGCAGTTCGTGGACCCCCGCCACCTCGACCAGGTCTCCGCCACAGGCGCTCATCAGGGGGTGGTGGCGTGGCTGGCGGTCCGGCCCCTGGTGGACCTGGAGGCGCTGCTGGAGCGCGCCCGCAACGTCCCGGACCCGGTCCTGGTTCTGCTGGACGGGGTGGAGGATCCGAGAAACCTGGGCGCCATTTTGAGGACCGCGGAAGCTGCGGGCGCGGTGGGAGCCGTGATCCCCACGCGGCGGTCCGCGGGGCTGTCAGCTGCGGTGGCGAAGGCCTCCGCGGGTGCTGTGATGCACCTGCCCGTGGCGGGGGTAGTCAACCTGGCGCGGGCGGTGGAGGCCTGCAAGGAGGCAGGGTTCCGCGTGGTGGCCGCAGACCCCCGGGCTTCCGTGGACTACGACGAGGCCCAACTGGACCCGCCGCTCGCCCTGGTGGTGGGGGGCGAGGAGCGGGGTGTGCGTCGGCTGGTGCGGGAGCGGTGCGACACCGCGGTCCGCATCCCCATGCGGGGCAGGGTGGAGTCCCTGAACGTTTCGGTGGCCGCGGCCATCCTGCTGTACGAGGTGGTGCGCCGCATGCGGGCCCGGCAGCGGGAGGCGGCGAGTCGGTGAGCAAGGTGCGGTGGGCCGCTGTGGCGCTGGCGGCGGTGTGTGCTGGGACTGCGGCCTGGGACCAGGTCCAGCACGCGGGGCGGGTCCTTCCCGGCGTGTGGGTCGGGGGGCTGCCCGCAGGCGGGCTGAGGCCCGCGGAGCTGGAAGCGCGCCTGCAGGGGGCCGTGCAGGAGCAGCTGGACGGGAAGCTGGTGGTGCGCGCGGGTCCGTACCGCTGGGTGTTGCGGGCGCGGGAGGCAGGCCTGCGGGCGGACGTAGGCGAGGCGGTGCGCCGTGCCTACCAGCTGGGCCGTCACCCGAATCTTCTGGAGCGGGCGCGGGAGCGGTGGCGGCTGTGGAGGGGACCTGTCAGGGTGGAAGTCCCCTGGCGGGTGGATCACAGACAGCTCCGCGCCTTCGTGCGCCGCGTGTCTCGGACCGTGCACGTCCCCCCGAAGGAGGGAAGGCTGGTGGTGCTCTCCGGTCGGGTGGAGGTGGTGCCGGGCCTGCCAGGCGCTGCTCTCGACGAGGCTCAAGCAGAGCGCGCGCTGCGAACCGGCCTCCTGTCCTTCTCCGGGGAGGTCGAGCTATCGGTGAAGGTGTTGCCGCCCCGCTGGACCGCCGAGCGGCTGCAGGCCCTGGGGATTTCGGAGCGGGTAGCCAGCTTCACCACCCGATTCCCGCCCGACCCGGACCGCACGCACAACCTCGCGCTGGCGGCCTCCCGGCTGCGGGGCGTGCTGCTGCCCACGGGCTCGGAGCTGTCCTTTAACCAGCTGGTGGGACCCCGCACCAAGGAGGCAGGGTTCCGCGAGGCGCCGGTCCTGGTGGAGGATGAGCTGGTGCCCGGCGACGGCGGAGGAGTGTGCCAGGTCTCCTCTACCCTGTTCAACGCGGCCCTGCTGGCGGACCTGGTGGTCACCCGCCGCGCCAACCACACGCGGCCGGTGACGTACGTCCCTCTGGGGCGGGACGCGACGGTGGTGTACGGTTCCCTGGACCTGCGGCTGCGCAACCAGGGTCCGCCCGTGTTGCTGTGGGCGGAGCTGGCCGGGGATCGCCTGACCGTCAGCTTCTACGGGCAGCCGCGGCCCCACCGCCGGGTCCGGGTGCTGGTGGAAGGGGTGGAGGTGATCCCGGCGCCACCCGGCCAGGTAGTCCGCCTGGATCCTGAGTTGCCCTCGGGTCAGGTGCGAGTGTTGCCGCCGCAGCCCGGCTACCGCGCGGCGACGGTCCGGGAGGTGTGGGAGGCGGGGGTGTTGGTGCGGCGGGAGGTGGTGGCTTGGTCCGTATACCGCCCGGTGCCGCGCACCGTGAAGGTGGGGGCCCGCCGGACGGCGGATTTCCGGCCGGTCCGTCCTTGACCCGTGGATAGACGGTCTCTATAATGTGCCTAGTTTCGGGGTTTGGGCGGTCCGGCCACATCCCACGGGGGGTGGGGGTGCGGGGGGGGGTGGCGCGTACGCACGCGACTCCGTACCCCGAAATGCTCGATGAAGACCTGGTGGAGGCCGCCAAAGCCGGAGACGATCGCGCGTCGGAGTTCCTGATCCACAAGTACCGCAACTTCGTCCGCGTCAAGGCGAAGGCCTACTTCCTCGTGGGGGCGGACCGGGAGGACATCATCCAGGAGGGGATGATCGGCCTGTACAAGGCGATCCGGGACTTCCGGCGGGACAAGCTGAGCAGCTTCCGGGCGTTCGCGGAGCTGTGCATCACCCGGCAGATCATCACCGCCATCAAGACCGCCACCCGTCAGAAGCACATCCCCCTGAACTCCTACGTCTCGCTGAACAAGCCCATCTACGACGACGACTCCGACCGGACCCTCCTGGACGTCATCGGGGGGCTGAAGGTGGCCGACCCCGAGGAGCTGGTGATCAACCGGGAGTCCTCCGCCCGCATGCGCCAGCGGATCCGGCAGAACCTCAGCGAGCTGGAGCACCGGGTCCTGAACCTGTACCTGGACGGCAAGTCCTACCAGGAGATGGCCAACGAGCTCCAGCGCCACGTGAAGTCCATCGACAACGCGTTGCAGCGCGTGAAGCGCAAGCTGGAGAAGAACCTGGAGCAGGACGACTAGCCCGTGGCGGCGAAGGCCAGCACCCGCGGAGGCCATCAGGGTCGCCAACCCTCTGCCCGGACGTGATCCGCATCCCCTGCCCCCGCTGCGGGACAGACCTCCTCCGCCTGAAGCCTACGGAACCCGGAGAGCAGGTCACCTGCCCCCGCTGCGGCCACCAGTTCGAGCCGGAAGAAGAGTCCTGGGTGGATCCCGAGGATGCGTGAGACCGCAGCACCCGGCGTGGTGCGGCCGCTCGGTTAGCCGCCGATCTGGATCATCGCCCGCCGGCGGGGAATCAGGCGCTCCGCGAGCGCGTGGCCGAAGGGCCGGCGGTAGGCTGCAGCCCGGAAGATCTCCCGCAGCTCCTCGTAGCTGGCGCCCCGACGCAGCGGGGTCAGCAGGTCCTCCTCGTCGTCCCGCAGCAGGCACAGGCGGAGCTTGCCGTCCGCGGTCAGGCGCAGACGGCCGCACTTGCTACAGAAGGGGTCGCTGATGGGGCTGATGAACCCCAGGGTCCCCGCAGCACCTTGGATCCGGTAGGTGCGGGCCGGCTCCTCTCCGGACAGGTCCAGGGGCTCGAGGGGCCCGAAGGCGTCCTCCACCCGCCGCAGGGTCTCCTCCGTGCGCACCACCTGCCCCTCGGCGAAGTCTGCCACCTCTCCGAAGGGCATCATCTCGATGAACCGGACCTCCCAGGGGCGGTCCAGGGTCAGCGCCGCCAGGGGGACCACCGCGTCCTCGTTGAACCCCCGCACCACCACGGTGTTGAGCTTGACCGGACGTAGGCCCGCTTCCTCCGCGGCCCGGATCCCGTCCAGCACGTCCTGGAGCCGCCCCCCTCGGGTGATGCGCCGGAACTGCTCGGGGTCCAGGGTGTCCAAGCTCACGTTGACCCGCCGCAGACCTGCCTCCGCCAGAGGCCCTGCCAGGTCCCGGAGCCGGACCCCGTTGGTGGTGAGGGCCACGTCCCGAATCCCTGGGATGGCGGCAATGCCTCGGACCAGGTCCACTAAGCCAGGCCGGACCGTGGGCTCCCCGCCCGTGAGCCGGACCTTGCAGACACCCAGCTCCGCGGCGATGCGGGTGAGGAGCAGGATCTCATGGTCCTGGAGCAGCTCCGCGGGCGGGCGGAACGCGATCCCGTTCGCGGGCATGCAGTACACACACCGGAGGTTGCAGCGATCGGTGAGGGAGATCCGCAGGTCCCGAAGAGGACGGCCGTACTGGTCCCGCAAGGCGGCCTCCGGTGGTCCGTCGAAGGCAATTATAGCAGGGGAACTGTCTCGACCGGAGGACGGCTGTGGGAGGGGTCACGCTGCAGGTGGAAGGCAGGACCGCGGTGGTCACCGGTGCGGGTAGTGGGATCGGCCGCGCCATAGCCCTCACCCTGGCCCGGGCCGGCGCCAGCGTGTGCGTGGCGGACGTGGACGGACAGGCTGCCCGGCGGGTGGCCTCGGAAATCGGGGAAGCACAGGGCCGGGCGGTGGCGGTCGCCGTAGACGTGCGGGAGCCCCCGGCGGTGCGGGCCATGGTGGACGAGGCCGTACGTTCGTTCGGGAGCCTGGACATCCTCGTGAACAACGCCGGGCTGCAGTACGTGTGCCCCGTCCACGAGTTCCCCGAGGACAGGTGGGATCAGCTGGTGGGCGTGATGCTCACAGGGACTTTCCTGTGTACCAAGTACGCGCTACCGCACATGATGGCCCGCGGCTGGGGGCGGGTGGTGAACATCAGCTCTGCCCACGGGCTGGTGGCCTCTCCCTACAAGAGCGCGTACGTGGCGGCCAAGCACGGGGTCGTGGGGTTCACCAAGGCGGTGGCGCTGGAGGTAGCCCGGTACGGGATCACGGTGAACGCCGTCTGCCCGGCGTACGTGCGGACTCCGCTGGTGGAGGGCCAGATCGCAGACCAGGCGCGGGTGCACGGGATCTCGGCGGAGGAGGTGGTGGAACGGATCCTGCTGGAGCCGGCTGCGGTCAAACGCCTGCTGGAACCGGAGGAGGTGGCCAGCTTCGTCCTGTACCTGTGCACCGACCTCGGGGGCGGCATGACGGGAGCCGCCTACCCCTTGGACCTGGGGTGGACGGCCCGATGAGACCCGTACCGTTCTCCCCGGGGCAGCGGGCCGAGCTACGGCGGACCGTCACGGAGGCGGACGTGGTGAACTTCGCGGGGGTGTCGGGCGACTTCAACCCCCTGCACACGGACGCCGTGTACGCGCAACGGACGCGGTTCGGCCAGCGGATCGCCCACGGCCTGCTGCTGGGTAGCTGGGTGTCCGCGGTGCTGGGGACCCTGCTTCCCGGCCCCGGGGCGATCCTGATGTCGTGCAGCCTGCGGTTCCTCCGGCCCACCCGCATCGGGGACACCGTCACCGCGTGGGCCGAGGTGGCCGCGGTCCGGACCGACAGGCCTGTGGTGACCCTGCGGGTGGGCTGCACGAACCACCACGGGGAGGTGGTGGTAGAAGGGGAGGCGGTGTGCTACTGGGAACCGGTGGAGGGGACGTGATGCGGCGCCTCCTGCTGGCCTCCCTGATCCTCGCCCTCGCGCTGGCCGGACTCCCGGGCCCTGGGTCCGGATTCGAGCCCGCGCTGCTGCACGAAGTCCTGCCGAACGGCCTCCGGGTGGTGGTGGCGGGGCAGCCCCACTCACCCGCGGTCACGGTGGACGTGTGGGTACGGGTCGGCTCGCGGGACGAGACCGACGAAACCAACGGCGCCGCTCACTTCGTGGAGCACATGCTGTTCAAGGGGACCCGCCGGCGCCCCGTGGGACAGATCGCGCGGGAGGTGGAGAGCCTGGGAGGCTGGACCAACGCGTCCACCGGCTACGACTACACCCACTACTACGTGGTGGCGCCCGCCGGGGCCGTGGACCGCGTGCTGGACATCCAGGCGGACGCCCTCACGGATCCTACCTTCGACCCCGGGGAGGTGGAGCGGGAGCGTGCGGTGATCCTCCAGGAGCTGAGCCTGATCCACGACACCCCTGGCCGGTACGCCTTCTTCAAGCTCTTCAGTACCGCCTTCACCGTGCACCCGTACCGCCGGCCCGTGGGCGGCTCCCCCGAGGCGGTGCGGAGGATGTCCCGCGACCAGCTGGTGGGCTTCTACCGGGCCCACTACGGGCCCGCCAACGTCACCGTGGTGGTGGCAGGCGGCGTGGCACCGCGAGCCACCCTCGAACGGGTCCGCGAGCGGTTCGGCAGGTGGCGGCGGGAGGTGGCGCGGCGTCCTGTCCCGCCGCGCGAACCGCCCCTGGACGCCGTGCGGCGTGCGGTCGAGCTGCGGGACGTGCAGGTGACGACCTTGGCCATGGGGTGGCTGGGGCCGGCGGTGAGCGACCCCGACCACTACGCGGTGGACGTGCTGGTGTACGCCCTGGGGCGGGGCCGGGCCGCCCGCTGGGTGCGCAACCTCAGGGACCGGCAGCGGGTGGTGCAGACCCTGTCCGTGGGTTTCCCCACCGCCAGGGACCCCTCGTTGGTGTTCGTGGTGGGGACCACCGCGGACCCGGACGAGTCGCGCGCGGAAGCCGCCGTGCGGGAAGAGGTCCGTCAGCTGCGCCGCGACGGCATCACGGAGGAAGAGCTGCACCGGGCGAAGACGCTGCTAGAAGCCGAGGCCCGCACCGAGCAGCACACCAGCCAGGGGCTCGCAGCTAGCCTCGGGTTCGCGGCCACGGTGGCGGACCTGGACTACCACCGCACGTACCTGGAGAACGTGCGGGCGGTCAGCCGGCAGGACGTTCTGGAGGTGGCGCGGCGGTACCTGGACCCGGACCGCTACGCGGTGGTCGCCATCCGGCCTGGGAGGAAGCCGTGAGGATCGCGGCGGTGGCGCTGGCGGTGGGGTTGGTGGCGGCGCTCCCCTCTCCCGCGCTCCCCCAGCTTCCGGAGCCGGTGTTCTGGCGGCTGCGCACCGGACTCCGGGTCCTCGCGCAGGAGCTGCCCGCCAACGGGCTGGTGGCCGTGTCGGTGCTGGTCGGTGCGGCGCCCAGGGTGGAGGAGCCCGGGCAGGCGGGGATCTCCATCCTGACCCGGGAGGTGATGCTGCGGGGTACCGTCCGGAGGACCGGGGAGGAGGTGGCGGAAGCCCTGGACGCTTTGGGCGCGAGCCTGCGGGCGCTGACGGGGCCGGACCACACGGAGTGGACCGTGCTGGTTCCCGCCGAGCGGCTGGACCCTGCCCTGGACCTGCTGGTAGAGGTCCTGACACAGCCCAGGTTCGCGCCGGAGGACGTGGAGTCGCAGCGACGGATCGCTCTCGTGCGCCTGCGGCAGCAGCGGGACCAGCCGCAGGCGCGGGCCGTGGAGCTGGTGAACGGCCTTCTGTACCGGTGGCACCCGTACCGCAACCCCCTGCTGGGCACGCCCGAGACATTGACCCGTCTCCGCCGGGACGACCTGGTCCGCTACCACGCGGCCTTCTACACCGCGCCCAACGTGGTGGTATCCGTCGCGGGCGAGCTGCCGGCACCTGTCGCCGTGGCGAAGGTTCAGAGGGCGTTTTCGGGTCTGCGCACCGACCCGGTGCCGGTCCGGGTCCGCCTGCTGGATCTCGCCGAGCGGGCCCTTGCAGAACAGCCCCTGTCGCGGCGGGACGTCCAGGAGCTGCAGCAGACGGCTTCCGCGTGGATCGCGGTGGGCTACCTCGGCGTCGGGGTAGGGCATCCGGACTGGCCAGCGCTGCGGGTGACCGCCACGCTCCTGGGCGGTGGGATGGGCTCCCGGCTGTTCCAGTCGGTGCGGGAACGCGAGGGGTTGGCGTACGCGGTCGGTGCCGGGTTTCCGACCCAGCGGGGTCCCGCGGCCTTCACGCTCACCGCGGGCGTGGACCCCGCCCAGGTGGACCGGGCACTGGTGGCCATGCTCCGGGAGGTGGAACAGCTCAGGACCCACCCTGCTCCGGAAGACGAGCTGGCGAGGGCCCGCAGCCGGGTGGTGGGCCTGCACCTGCTGGATCACGAGGACCTGCGTCGCCGGGCCTTCTACCCGGCCTGGTACGAGCTCCTCGGGGTGGGCTATCGCTTCGACACGAGACTGGAGCAGCTGGCCTTTCGGGTGACCGCTGCGGACGTGCAGCGGGTGGCGCGGCGGTACCTCGCACACCCGGCGGTGGCGGTGGTGGGCCCGGCCCGGTAGGTCGCTCCGTGACCGGACCGACGCGCCTTGAGCTGTTGCAGCTGCTCGACCGCATCGAGCAAGAGCTCCCCGAAGCCCGCCGGCTCCACGAGCGCCTGCGCGCCCGCCGGCGCGCGCCCCTGCTGTGGGTGCTGGTTCACACGGTCCTCTCGCACCAGAGCACCGGGGACCGCACCTACCGGGCGAGCCGTCGGGTGTACGCCCGTTACCGTTCCCTGGACCGGCTGGCTGGGGCCCGCCCGACGGAGCTGGAGCCGCTCGTGCGGGAGGTGGGTCTGGGCCGCCTGAAGGCGGCCCGGCTCGTGGCCCTGGCGCGCGCGGTGCGGGGCCGGTGGGGCGGTCTGAGCAGGCTCTCCGCGGTCCTGCGCTCTGCGCCGCTGGAGGAAGCGTGGTGCACCCTGCTGGAGCTGCCCGGGATCGGGCCCAAGTCCGCAGCGGTGGTGTTGTTGTCCCGCTACGGCCGGCCCAGGTTTCCCGTGGACACCAACATCCTGCGGGTCGCCCGGCACCTGGGCTGGGTGCACGGACGGGATCCGGAGGTCGTGCGCGACCAGGTGGAGCGGGCCCTGGGACCGGACCCCGAAGCCCTGCTGCGAGCCCACGCGTACCTCCTAGCCCTGGGCCGGGCCACGCAGCGGGGTCTCGGGCGGGATCTCTGGGAGAAGCTGAGGGGCGGTTGAAACCGCCGGCTGCGGAGGGGTAGCATTTAAACAGGTTTCGAAGTGCAGGTGTCCGGTGGACCGGCTGGCCGTTCGCGTGTTCCGCGCCCTCGGGGACCCCACCCGGTACCGCATCGTGCGGCTGCTGGCGCAGCGGGAGGAGGTGGCCTGCCGGGAGCTGGCCAAGCGCTTTCAGCTCAGCGCTCCGGCCCTGTCGCACCACTTCCGGGTGCTCCAGGAGTGCGGGCTGCTGCGGGTCCGCAAGGAGGGGCCGTACCATTACTTCCGGCTCAACCGCGCGCTGCTGAACCGCGTTCTGGGCCGGTGGGGGAGGTGGGAGCGGGGCTGACCTCGGGCGCTCGCTGCACGGCTTCATTTCCAAGTTTTGCGAATTCCGGAATCAGGAAAGGAGGGACCGGGGTGGACGCGCTGTTCTTGATCGGTCGGATCGTGGTGGGGGCCTTCTACCTGTTCAACGCCCTGAACCACTTCACCCGGACGGAGATGCTGTCGGGGTACGCGGCCAGCAAGGGGGTGCCGTCGCCACGGGCCATGGTTCTGCTGACCGGACTTTTGCTCCTGGTAGGCGGGCTGTCCTTCCTGCTGGGCGTCTACCCGAGGCTGGGTGTGGCGGCGGTGGTGGTCTTCCTGGTGGTGGTGGCCTTCTGGATGCACAACTTCTGGGCGGTGCAGGATCCCATGCAGAGGACGGTGGAGATGGTGAACTTCACCAAGAACCTGGCCCTCGCGGGAAGCGCCCTGATGTTCCTGGCCATCCCGGAGCCGTGGCCCTTGAGCGCGGGGGGGTGACCGTGGCGGGGTCCCTGTCGCCAGGAGGGGTGGTGCGGGCCTGGGCGGTGGCCCTGCTGGGCTCCGCGGGGGTGAACGAGCTGCTGCGCTCGGCCCTGTGGGGGCTGCTGGCCGTGCCGGAGACGTTCCTGCCCTTCACGCGTCCGGCGGTGCTGTTGTGGACCACGGTGGGCGTCACCGGAGCCGCGGTGGCGTTTGTCCTGGTCGCGCGGTGGAGCCGAGAGCCTGTGCGCTCGTACCGGCGGCTGGCCGCCTTGGCCCTGCTGCTGTCGTGGGTGCCGAACGCCTTGCTGCCGGGCTCCCCACGCTTTCCGGAAGCCACCTGGCAGCTTGCGGCGGGTCTTGCACTGCTGCACGTCCCGCCGGCGCTTCTGAGCGTGCTGCTGTTCCCGAAGTGGGGCCTGCGGACCGGCTAGGCCCGCGGCGCGTGGTAAGCTGGGGAGGGAGCCGGCGTAGCTCAGCGGCAGAGCGGCGGATTTGTAATCCGCATGCCGGGGGTTCGAATCCCCCCGCCGGCTCCAACTGAACGGGCCCCGTCGCCCACGGCCGGTCTTCCGCAGCGTATCCTGTCCCTCGAGGGATCCGACTCGCGCACGGCGAACGCGCCGTCCCCGGTGGGTGCGCCGGCAGGCCGGCCCCAGCCGTCCTACCGTTGGGCCTTGAGGAGTTGGGTTAACCCGGCATAGCCGGCCGTGGCCAGGCGTTCCGACGCAAGGCGGAAGTACTCGTCGCCCGCGTCGATGCCCAAGCCGTCCACCAGCCGGTTCATAAGATTGAACAAAGCACAGATCGCCACTGCGTCGTGTAGCGCGCGTTCGTCCCAGCCCGCTGCGTACACGGCCTCAGCATCCTCGGGCGTCATCTTCGCGGGTGAGAGGGTTAACTTGCGTACGTGGAGGAGGATCGGCTTCAGTTGGTCTTCAACGGGAGCGGCGGTGACGTCCTGCACTAGGGCGGA
>JBKBVM010000209.1:0-2849 GCA_046289555.1 bacterium | reverse complement strand
GTCCTCACGCCGGACGATCCGGCCCCCGGGCGGGTCCGGGGTGTCGCGGGTCACGCCCGCCAGCTTCAGCGCGGCGGAGTTGGCGACCCCCATGTGGCCGGAAATGTGCAGCAGCCACACCGGGTTGTCCGGGGAAACCGGGTCCAGGTCCCAGCGGGTGGGATGACGCCTCTCCGCCAGCCGGTTCTGGTCGTAGCCACCTCCGCGCACCCACCTTCCGGGGCCCAGCCCGCGGGCGCGCTCGGCCACCGCGGCGGCCACGTCGGCCACGGAGCGCGCGTGGCGCAGGTTCACCTCCACCAGGCTCAGGCCGAAGAGCAGGATGTGACAGTGGGCGTCGTGAAAACCCGGGAGGGCCACCGCGCCCTCCAGATCCACCCGGCGCGTGCGCGCGTCGGCCAGCCGCAGGACCTCCTCCTCGGATCCTGCCGCCACGATGCGGCCGTGCAGCACCGCGAGGGCCTGCGCGCGGGGCCGAGCGGGGTCCAGGGTGTAGAACCGACCGCGGTGGTAGACTACCTCCGGGGCCAGCATCCTCTACCCCACGAACTCCGCCAGCACCTGGGAGAACCGATCGGGTTCTTCCACCATGAGGGCGTGGCCGCTGTTCTCGAACCACACCACCCGGCAGTCCTTCAGCCGCTGCGCCATGTACTCCACCCAGCCGTAGTGGCACACCTGATCGTCCCGGCTGTGGCAGATGAGGACCGGGATATCCACCTTCGGGAGCCGGTCCCGCAGATCTTCCGTCATGAGGGTCTTGAAGTAGCGGTAGCCCACGTAGGCGGGCATGCGAAGCCAGTGCCCGTACAGGAACCAGGTCATGGTGGCCTTCAGGTCCGTCCGCTTGAAGTTGCGTTCCGCGAAGGCGAACATCACCTCCGGTAGACCCCGCCGGATCCCCTCCAGGGCCGCCTGCGCCTCCTCGGGAGTCATCCCGTAGGGCTCGCTGCCCGTGCGCACGAACCGGGGCGTGGCGGGCGCCACCAGGACCAGCTTGGTCACGCGCCGGTCCCCGTTGAAGTCCGCCACGTACTTGAGCCCCACGCCCGCGCCCATGGACCAGCCCACGAACGTCACGTCGTGTAGCTGGAGGGCTTCCAGGAAGGCGTGCAGGTCCTGGCACATCTCGTCGTACGTGTACTGGGAGTAGGGCTTGTCCGAGTCCCCGTGACCCCGAAGGTCCACGCACACACACCGGTATCGGTCGCTGAGGTCCAGGACCTGGTAGTTCCACGTGTCCACGGTGGCACTGTAACCGGGCACGAACAGGATGGGCTTGCCCGATCCTCCGTCTCGGTAGTGCAGGCGCACCCCCGTCTTCAGTTCCGCATACGGCACTCACCTCACCCCCCTTCGGATGTTTGGTCAGTCGAACCGCACCACCTGTCGGACCACGACACCTTCCGCGAGGCGGTCGAACGCGCCGTTGATCTCGTCGAGCCGGATCACCCGGCTCAGCAGCCGGTCCACGGGCAGAACCCCCGCCCGGTACAGGCGCAGGTAGCGCGGGATGTCTCGCCGGGGCACCGAGGACCCCATGTACGAACCCCGCAGGGTCCGTTCTTCGGTCACCAGGCTCACCGCGGGGATGCGGACCGTGCGGCCCGGGTCCGGGAGGCTCACGGTGACGGTGGTCCCGCCCCGCGCGGTGGCGCGGTAGGCCTGCTCCAGCACCTGCTCGCTGCCCGCGCACTCGAAGGCGTAGGCCGCACCCCCGTCGGTGAGCTCCCGTACGCGGGCCACCGCGTCCTCCTCCCGTGCGTGGACGACGTGAGTTGCCCCCACCTCCCGGGCCAGGGCGAGCTTCTCCTCCCGGACGTCCACCGCCACGATGGGGAAAGCCCCCGCCGCCCGCGCCCCCAGGAGAGCGCTCAGGCCCACCCCACCCAGGCCGAACACGGCCACCGAGCTTCCCGGCTCCACCCGCGCGGTGTTGAACACCGCGCCGACCCCCGTGAGCACCGCGCAGCCGAACAAAGCCGCCACCTCCGGCGGCACTTCCCCGTCGATCCGTACGAGGCTCTCCTGTGCAGCCACCGTGAAGCGGGAGAAAGCCGACACGCCCAGGTGGTGGTGGAGGGTCTGCTCGCCCTTTCGGAAGTGGCAGGACCCGTCCAGCAAGCAGCCGGTAACGTTGGCGGCGTTCCCCCGCTCGCACAGGGCCGGACGACCGACCGCGCAGAAGCGGCAGCGACCGCACGAAGGCACGAAGCTGAACACCACCCGGTCGCCTTCCCGAACCTCCGTCACGCCAGGACCCACGGCCCGCACCACACCTGTGGCCTCGTGCCCTAGCACCATGGGCATTACCCGGGGCCGGGTCCCGTCGATGACGGAGAGGTCGGAGTGGCACAGCCCCGCGGCCTCCACCTCCACCAGGACCTCCCCGGGCCCTGGATCCTCCAGCTCCACCTCCTCCAGCCGTAACGGCTGAGTCTCCCGGTAGGGTCGGGGCTGGCCCATCTCGTACAGCACCGCCGCCCGCGTACGCATGGGACACCTCACTCGCTGAAGAACGGCTTGAGGATCACCCACTTCCCCTTGCGGGCTTCCACCATGGCCAGGGCCCGGATTCCCGAGTGGTCGTTACGGGAGTAGCTGAAGGGCGGGGTCAGACCGCCCGCGGTGAAGTTGCGGATGGTCTCCATGGCCTCGATGAACCGCTCCCGGGTCAGCTCCCGTCCCGCGCGCCGGAGTCCTTCCACGAACAGCGCCGCGGACGCGTCCGAGGAGATGCTGTACCCGCCCGGGACCTCGGCGGGGAAGGCGGCTTTGAGCCGCGCCGGGTAGGCGGAAGCCGCGGGCCCTGGGTCCTCCGGATCCACCAGCCACGCTCCCGCCTGCAC
>JBKBVM010000208.1:0-2860 GCA_046289555.1 bacterium | reverse complement strand
CTACGCCAAGGTGGTGCGGCTTTCGCCGGAGGCGGAGCCGGAGATCTACGCCACGACCCGACGGTTCGCCACCGTGCTGGAGAACGTGGTGGTGGATCCCCTGACGCGGGAGCTCGACCTGCACGACGACCGCGTCACGGAGAACACCCGCGCCGCCTACCCCCTCAGCTACCTTTCTCAGGTGGTTCCCGACGGTCGCGCTGCCCACCCCACGGATGTGGTGTTCCTCACCGCGGACGCCTTCGGGGTGCTGCCCCCCATCGCCCGTCTGGACTACGACCAGGCCCTGTACCACTTCCTGTCCGGCTACACGGCGAAGGTGGCGGGTACGGAGAAGGGGGTGCGGGACCCGCAGGCCACCTTCAGCGCGTGTTTCGGCGCCCCGTTTCTGCCCCTGCCGCCGGCCCGGTACGCGGAGCTGCTGGGCGACCGGCTGCGGCGGCACCGCGCCCGGGTGTGGCTGGTGAACACCGGCTGGACCGCGGGATCCTTCGGGGTCGGCCACCGGATCCCCATCCAGTACACCCGGGCTATGGTGCGGGCGGCCCTGTCGGGCGCCCTGGACGAGGTGCCGTACTGGGAGGAGCCGCGCTTCCGCCTCAAGGTCCCCGAGCGGGTGCCGGGCGTGCCCGCGGAGATCCTGGTCCCCCGGAACACCTGGCCCGACCCGCAGGCCTACGACGAGCAGGCCCGCAGGCTCGCCCGGATGTTCGCGCAGAACTTCGAACGGTTCGCGGGGCAGGTGCCGGCGGAAGTCCGGCGCGCGGGGCCGGTGGCCGACGGCTGAGTCCTTTTACCGTTCCGTGACACGGCCGGGGGACGGTGGGTTGGGGGCCAAGCAGCCCCGGGGTGCAGGGTTGCAGCAAAAGGTCCTCGTGGTCGACGACGAGCCCCACATCGTGGAGCTCGTGCGCTACAACCTGGAGCGGGAGGGCTTCCAGGTCAGCGTGGCCTACGACGGCCACGAGGCGCTGCACCGGGCCCGCACGGAGCGCCCAGACCTCATCGTGCTGGACCTGATGCTCCCCTACGTGGACGGCCTGGAGGTGTGCAGGGCCCTCCGCCGGGAGAGCACCGTCCCCATCCTCGTGCTCACCGCTAAGGACGGCGAGCTGGACCGGGTGCTGGGGCTGGAGACCGGCGCGGACGACTACGTCACCAAGCCCTTCAGCCCCCGGGAGCTGGTGGCCCGCGTGCGCGCGATCCTGCGGCGGGCGCATCCCGAGTCCGCGGCGGGGACGGCTCAGCCGCAGCTGGTGGCGGGCGACCTGATCCTGGACCCCAACACGCGCGAGGTCTTCCTGGCGGGCCGCCCCGTAGACCTCACCACCAAGGAGTTCGACCTCCTGCGGCTGCTCATGGCCCACCCGAACCGGGTGTTTACGCGGGACGCCCTGCTGGAGCACGTGTGGGGCTACGACTACCTGGGGAGCACCCGCACGGTGGACATGCACATCAGCCGGCTTCGGGACAAGATCGAGGACGACCCCGCCTCGCCCACCTACATCGTCACGGTCCGCGGGGTGGGCTACAAGTTCAAGGTCCCGGAAGCCGGCCGGAGGACCCGGAGGCCCGGCACCCGTTGAGCCTGCAGGCCCGGCTGCTCGGCAGCTACGTGGCGGTGGTAGCGCTGGCGCTGCTGGTGGCCGGAGCCTATGCGGTCCGGCAGATCGAGCAGCGGTACACCCGCGCGTACGCCCTTAGCCTGGAAGCTCAGGCCCGCGTCATCGCCCAAGCGGTACGCCCGCACCTGGCGCAGGGCCGGGACTTCCGCGCCGTGGAGCAGCTGGCGAAGGTGTACGAGTGGCGCCAGGGCGTGTACGTGGGCATCCGGGACCCCCGGGGCAGAAAGCCGCACCTGGGCCCTGACCAGCCCCCGCCGCCCCCCGAGGTCCTGCAGGCCTTGCGGGGCCAGGTGGCCACCGCTCAGCGCTGGGACGAGTGGACGAAGGAGGTCCGGGTCTTCGCCGCCGCCCCGGTGGTGGACGGCGACCGTCTGCTGGGCGCGGTGCACGTGTCCGCCCCGAGGCTGTGGGTGGAACGCCAGCTCCAGCAGATCTGGTGGGCCTTCGCGGCCGCGGGGGCCCTGGCCCTCGCCACCGGGACCTTCCTCGGCCTGCGGATCAGCCGGTCCGTCACCCGACCCCTGAGGGAACTGGAAAGGGGCGCCCAGGCCATCAGCCGTGGGGAGTACGGCCGGCAGGTCCCCGTCTACGGCGCGGACGAGGTGGGGCGGCTCGCGGAAGCGTTCAACCGCATGGCGCAGCAGCTGGCCCAGACCATCGACCGGATCCGGGAACAACGCAACCGGCTCGAGGCGGTGTTGTCCAGCCTGCGGGACGCGGTGGTAGCCGTGGGGCCGGGCGGCGAGGTGCTGCTGGCCAACCGCTCTGCGGACGAGCTGCTGGGCGTAGGGTCGGGCGCCCTCGGACGGCCCTTGCGCGAGGTGGCGCAGCTTCCGGCCCTGGCGCAGCTGCTGGAAGCCGCGGCCCGCGGGCAGGAACAGTCGGAGGAGCTGGGCCTTCCGGGCGGCAGGGTGGTGGAAGTGACCTGCAGCCCCATCCGCGGCAACGCCCAGCCCGCGGGGGCGGTGGCGGTGGTCCGGGACGTGACGGAGCTGCGACGGTCTGAGCGGCTGCGCCGGGAGCTGGTGGCCAACGTGTCCCACGAACTGCGCACGCCCCTCACGTCCATCAAGGGGTTCGCGGAGACCCTCCTGGCGGGTGCCCTTCGCGACGAGCAGAACAGCCGGCGGTTTCTGGAGATCATCGAGGCCGAGACCAACCGGCTCACCAAGCTGGTGGACGACCTGCTGGAGCTGTCGCGGCTGGAGTCCAAAGGGGTCACCTTCCGTCTCCAG
>JBKBVM010000207.1:0-2870 GCA_046289555.1 bacterium | reverse complement strand
CTCGCGGGCGAAGGGGGGGAGGCCGTACGGCTGGCGGCGCACCCGGACTGTGCCCCTTGGGGGATCGACCCGGGGGTCGATGTCCACCAGGCGGGCCGCCGCCGCAGCACGCGCTCTGCCCAACACGACCAGGGTAGCACGCTGCCCGATCCGGATTCGGGGCAAGTTGTCTTCGTCCAGGTCAACCACAACTTCAAAGGACCGGGGGTCGCCCAGGGTGAGGACAGCTTCCCCGGCGACGACCGCGGCGCCCACCTCCCGGTGGACTTCCACCACCACACCTTCATACGGGGCCCGGAGGACCGTGCGCGCGAGCCGCTCCCGTGCGTTGCGTACCGCCGCGAGAGCCTCACGGTGCCGGGCCTCTGCCACCCGAACGTCCTCGGGGCGGGGCACGCGGAGCAGGGCGGTGAGCGTCGCCCGGGCCGCCCGCACCTCTGCCTCCACCCGGGCCTCCAGGGCCCGCAGCTCGGCCCGGGCGGCCTCCAGCTGCTCGGCGGAGCTAGGGTTACGTGCTAGTTGCGCCTGCTCGCGGGCCAGCAGGACCTGCTGCTCGGCGATCCTCAAACGCGCCTCCTCCGCGCGGACCCGCGCCTGAGCCGCCTCCTCGTCTGCGCGCGCTCGGTCCACGGCAACCCGCACGCGCTCGACGTCCGCCGCCGCCACAGCGCCAGAAGCATACAGCACCTCGGCTCGCCGCAGGTCGGCTTCCAGCTGCTCGCGGGCTGCAGATGCTGACCGCAGAGCCAGCTGCTGGGCCCGCAACCCCTCCTGGCTGGCCCGGAGTGCAGCCTCGGCCTGTTCGACCGCTGCCGCCGCGCTGCGTACCGCCTCGGGTCGCCCCGTGCGGAGGTCCTCCAGTCGCTCCCGAGCGGCTCGGACCTGGAGTTGGCCGGCAACCTCCGCGGCCTCCAGCCGGGCTCGGGCCTGCTCCACTTCCTCTTCTGTAGCTCCCCGGAGCAGCCGATCCAGTTCCCTGCGGGTCGTCACGGCCCGAGCTTCTGCCTCGCGCAGGACCTGCAGGGCTGGGACGGGGTCGAGGCTGGCCAGCGGCTGGCCTGCGACCACCCGATCGCCCCGCCGCACAAAAAGCCGGGCAAGGGTCCCGCGGTCCTCGAAGCCCAGCGGCGTGGACCGCGCTGCCTCCAGCCGCCCCGTCGCTACAACGACCTCCCGCACATTACGTGCGACCGGCCGAACCACCTCGACAACCGGTGGCGGGCGCAAAAGCCACCCTGTCACGAGGAGCAGGAGCACGAGCAGGGGGACAATCCGACGCCAGTTCATCTCCACCTACCTCCTCTGCCGGGCACCGTCCAGGAGCAGGTCCACGACCCCTTCCGCAAGACGCTCCGCGGGAAGGCCTGAGTAGCGCGCAGCGTCCGGCAACCCCTCCGTGGCTACCAGGAACACCGGTCCGAGGAACGGGACGTGCTCTGCGCCGACCTGCCCTCGCTCCGCCGCATCCTCGGCCCACCGGAGGAGCGGCTGGATCAGGCACTCGAAGGCCCTGGCTGCCAGTCGCCGCTGGTGGGAGGGCGACAGCCGCGTAAGGTCGGTCCGGACCATCCGGGCCAGGTTCATCGGGGGCTGGGAGAGCAGCCAGTACGCGGCCGCGCGCAGTGCCTGCCGGAGATCCAGGGACGATCCTAGCGCACATTCGATCCCCCGGCGGTACCGGTCCAGGGCCCTTTCCGAAGCCTCTACGTAGAGCTGCTCCTTGCCACCCGGGAAGTGCGCGTACAGGGATGGTGTCCGGAGCCCCACCGCTTGGGCGATCCGGCTCAGCGACACGGCCGCGTAGCCGTGCTCCATGAAGAGGGAGGACGCCACCTCTAAGATCTGCTCCCTGGTGTCAGGCACAACGGAATTCTAACTAATATTAGTTAGATAGGATAGCGAATTTTAGTTCGCTACCTGTCTCCTAGTGCCGTTAGGCAGGACCCTGGCGTTGCTGGGTCCTCAGGTAGGCCAGCACGCGGTCTGCGTCCCGCAGGGGGTTCACGCGCCGCCAGATGCGCTCCACCCGGCCGTTCCGGTCGACGAGGATCGTGTCCCGGCTGAGGATCCCCAGGAACCGACGGACCCCGTACGCCTGAGCGAGAGCGGCCTCCGGGTCTGGTACCATCACGACGCCCGTGCGCTCGGCGAACGCACACTGCGCCGGAGCGGGGTCCGGACTTATGCCCACCGCGGTGGCGCCAAGTCTTCCAAACTCCTCCTTCAGGGCGCCGTACCTGCGAGCCTGGAGGGAGCAGCCCGGCGAGCCAGCCTTGGGGTAGAAGAACAGGACGAGCCAGCCACGCTCCGCCAGCTCGGCCAGGTCGAGCCTGCGGCCGGAAGCGTCCCGGACCACGGGCAGGTAGGCCCGTCCGCCCTCCTCCACAACCCGAGTCTACCGTGAGCGCGCCCGGGCGCGCCTGTAGCGCTCCACGGCCCGATCTCGGGAAGCCCGGAGGTCCACTACCGGAGCGGGGTAGTCCCGCCCCACCCGACAGTGGTAGGCCACCTGGTCGTCGCGGGGCAGGGTCCACGGAGCGTGGACGTACGGTGCCGGGACCCGAGACAGCTCCGGAACCCAGCGGCACACGTACCGGCCCTCGGGATCGAAGCGCCGGCCCTGGAGCACGGGGTTGAACACGCGGAAGTACGGGGACGCGTCTGCACCGATGCCCGCCACCCACTGCCAGTTGCCCGTGTTGGAAGCGGGATCGCCGTCCGCGAGCTGCCGCATGAAGTAGGCCTCACCCCACCGCCAGTCCACCAGGAGGTTCTTCACCAGGAAGGAAGCCGCGACCATGCGGGCGCGGTTGTGAACCCAGCCCGTCTCGTTCAGCTGCCGCATGGCCGCGTCAACCACTGGGTAACCG
>JBKBVM010000206.1:0-2896 GCA_046289555.1 bacterium | reverse complement strand
CCAGGTCGGGCGCTCGAGCTGTCCGAGCCCCACGTACGTGAGGGCTCCCGCCACGGCGCAACCGCTGCCCGCGGCCACCAAAGCCACCCGCCAGCTCCACGTGGAAGCCAGCCACGGCAGCAACACAGCAGCCACCAGCCCTCCCACCGGGAGGCCCGCCTGTCGCACGCCCATGGCCACGCCCCGCTCCCGGGCAGGGAACGCGAGCATCACCGCGTGGCTTCCGGCCACCTGGCTGGAAGGGAACCCTGCACCCGCGAGGGCCAGAAGCGCGGCCAGCACGGCCGCGGAGGGAGCCAGGGCCCCCAGGGCGGCCACCAGGCCGGTGACGAGGGCTCCCAGTGCCATCACCGGCCGCTCGCCGGCCCGCTCCGTGGCTACCCCGGTGGCGTAGAAGGCCAGCAGGGCGCCCAGGTCGAACGCGCCCAACACGATCCCCGCCTCGGCCAGGGAAAGCTTCAGGTCGGCCCGCACGAAGGGCATCAGGGCGGGAAGCCCGAAGCGCACGAAGGTCAGGCCCGCCTGCTGGACCGTGGCCACGGCCAGGACGCGCCAGCGGTGGGGCAGAGGAGGTTCCACGGGCAGGAGGTCCGGGCTTTCGCCCCGCAGCTCGCCTCGCACGGCAACAGTGTAGCGGAACCCGCTGTCTTCGGCCGTCGGAGTTGGGCGGGTGCGTAGTGCCGCCTACCGCCCGCCGCAGGTTTCAGGCCCTGCCCGTAGAACACCTTGAGCGAGGAACCGCGCGGGTCCGCGCGGCGGGAAGGAGGTCTGGCCCTTGCGCGCCATCGTGCCCGTGGCGGGGTTCGGGACCCGGCTCCGCCCCCACACGTACACCTTGCCCAAAGCGCTGATGCCCGTGGCGGGCAAGCCCATCCTCGGCCACATCCTGGACGAGCTTCTGCTGGTCGGGGTGGACGAGGTGGTGCTGGTGGTGGGCCACCTGGGGGAGAAGATCGAAGCGTACGTGCGGGAGAACTACCGGATCCCCGCCCACTTCGTCCGTCAGGAGCGGCCGCTGGGGAACGGTCACGCCATCTACGTGGCGCGGGAGTTCCTAGGAGACGAACCCGTGCTCATCATGCTCGGGGACACCATCTTCCGCGGGGACTTCCGGCCTATGCTGCGGAGTTCGACCTCCCTCATCGGGGTGCGGGAGGTGGCGGACCCGCGGCGGTTCGGGGTCGTGGAGCTGGACGAGGACGGCCGGGTGTGCCGGATCGTGGAGAAGCCCGACGAGCCGCGTAGCAACCTGGCCATCACGGGCGTGTACTTCATCCACGAGACGCCGCTGTTCCGGAGGTGTCTGGAGCGCCTCATTGACGAGGACCGCCGGGTGCGGGGCGAGTACTGGCTGGCAGACGCCCTCCAGCTGTACGTGGAAGCCGGCGCGGTGGTGCGCACCTACCCCGTGGAGGAGTGGTACGACTGCGGGACGCCGGAGGCGCTGCTGGCCGCCAACCGGGCGCTGCTGGACATCCTGAACCCGCCGGCTCCGCGGATGGAGGACGCCCTGGTCCACCCGCCCGTGGCCATCGCGCCCAGCGCGGTCGTCGAGGAATCCGTGGTCGGACCCTACGTGTCCGTGGCGGAGGGGGCGCGGGTGGTGCGGTCGGTCGTGCGGGACAGCATCGTGAACCGGAACGCCACGGTCCGGAACGTGGTGCTGCAGGGCTCCCTCATCGGGGAGGGGGCGTACCTGGAGGGGCGTGCCACCCGGGTGAACCTGGGAGACGACTCCGAGATCGAGCTGGGCGGCTGAGGTGGCGGCAGAACTCCCCGAGCGGTGCGACGTGGCCGTGGTGGGCGGCGGCATCGTGGGGCTGGCGTGCGCGCACGCGCTTCTGCGCCGGCTGCCGGACCTGCGGCTCGCGGTGCTGGAGAAGGAGGTGGAGGTCGGCCTGCACCAGACGTCTCACAACAGCGGGGTCGTGCACGCGGGCATCTACTACCGGCCGGGGTCCCTGCGGGCCCGGCTGTGCGTGGAGGGCGCGCGGCGGCTCCGGGAGTTCTGCGGGGAACACGGCCTGCCCTTTCTGTCCGTGGGGAAGGTGATCGTGGCCACGGACGAGACGGAGGTCCCGCAGCTTCAGGAGCTGCTCTGCAGGGGCCAGGCCAACGGGGTGCCGGGGCTGCGGTGGCTGCGGGCGGGGGAGCTGCGGGAGGTCGAGCCCCACGCGAGGGGGGTCGCGGCTTTACACTCGCCGGCCACGGCCATCACGGACTTCCGGGCGGTGGCGGTGTGCCTGGCGGGCCTTGTGGAGTCCACGGGCTCGCGGGTGGTCACGGGTTGCGAGGTCCTCGCCGGCCGGCGGAGGCCGGAGGGTTTCGAGCTGCGCACCACGCGGGGGACGGTGCTGGCCCGCGCGGTACTGAACTGCGCGGGACTCCACAGCGACCGCGTGGCCCGGCTTTTAGGGGCGCGGCCCGGAGTCCAGATCGTGCCCTTCCGGGGCGAGTACTACGCGCTCCGACCGGAGTCCCGGCACCTCGTGAAGGGGCTCATCTACCCGGTGCCGGACCCGCGCTTCCCGTTCCTCGGGGTGCACCTGACGCGCACCGTCCACGGTGAGGTGGAAGCCGGGCCCAACGCGGTGGTGGCGTGGGCGCGGGAGGGGTACCGTCCGCGCGCCTTCCGCCTTCAGGACGCGTGGGAGACGCTGGGCTACTCCGGATTCTGGTGGCTGGTACGGCGTTACTGGAGAGCGGGCCTGTACGAGCAGTACCGGTCCTGGTGCCGGAGGGAGTTCGCCCGGTCGGTCCGGAGGCTTGTGCCGGAGATCACGGAACGAGACCTGGTGCGGAACGGTGCGGGCGTGCGCGCTCAGGCGGTGGCGCCGGACGGGACGCTGGTGGACGACTTCCGCGTGCTGCTGCAGCCTGGAGCGGTGCACGTCCT
>JBKBVM010000205.1:0-2919 GCA_046289555.1 bacterium | reverse complement strand
CGCCGCCCACGCACATGGTCACCACCCCGTACCGCGCGCTCCGCCGGCGCATCTCGTGCAGCAGGGTGGCGGTGAGCTTGGCACCCGTGCAGCCCAGCGGGTGACCCAGGGCAATGGCGCCCCCGTTGGGGTTGACCCGCTCAGGGTCCAGCTCCAGCCGCCGGATCACCGCCAGGGTCTGGCTGGCGAAGGCCTCGTTGAGCTCCACCAGGTCCACGTCCTGCAGGCGGATCCCCGCCAGCCGCAACGCCTTCGGCACCGCCTCCACCGGCCCGATCCCCATGACCTCCGGGGGCACCCCCGCCACCGCAAAGGACCGGAACAGCCCCAGGGGTTTCAGGCCGAGCTCGGCCGCCTTACGGTCACTCATCACCACGCAGGCGGCAGCACCGTCGCTGGTCTGCGAGGAGTTGCCCGCGGTGACCGTGCCGTCCTTGGCGAAGGCCGGCTTCAGGCGGCTCAGGGCCTCCAGGGACGTGTCGAACCGCACCCCCTCGTCCACTTCGAACACCAGCTCGCGCGCCCGGGGCACGGGCCCGTCCTCCTCCCAACGCCGCACCCGGACGGGCACGATCTCCTCGCGGAAGCGCCCTTCCCGCAATGCCTGCGCGGCGCGCTGGTGGCTACGCAGGCTCCACCGGTCCTGCTCCTCCCGGGACACCTCGAACCGGCGGGCCACGATCTCGGCGGTGTTGCCCATGGACAGGTAGACGTCGGGCCACCGTTCCACCAGGTCCGGGTGGGGAGCGAACTTCCAGCCGGTCATGGGGATCAGGCTCATGCTCTCCACCCCTCCGGCCACCACCACCTCCGCCCAGCCTGCCAGGATCCGCTCCGCGGCCATGGCGACAGCCTGCAGGCCGGAGGCGCAGAACCGGTTGACCGTGACCCCGGGCACCGAGTCGGGCAGTCCCGCCCGCAGGGCCGCCACCCGGGCCACGTTCAGGCCCTGTTCGCCCTCGGGCATGGCGCAGCCGAGGATCACGTCGTCCACCTCCCGAGGGTCGAGGCCGGGAGTCCGCTCCAGGGCCTGCCGGATCACCTGGCTCGCCAGCTCGTCGGGCCGGGCGTCCTTGAGCGACCCCTTGGGCGCCTTACCGACCGCGGAGCGCACCGCGGTGACGATCACCGCTTCCCGCACCACGCACCTCCCTCTAGTTGCGGAGCGGCCGACCCCGCTCCAGCATGTGGCGGATCCTCTCCTGAGTCCGCCGCTCGCCCAGCAGGCTCAGAAACGCCTCCCGTTCCAGGTCCAGAAGGTGCTGCTCGTCCACCCGACTGCCCTCGGGCACGTCCCCGCCGGTGAGCACGTACGCCAGCTTGCGGCCGATGTGCTCGTCGTACTCGGTGATGTGCCCGGCGACCCGGAGATTGTGCAGGCCCGCGTACAGGGCCGCCCGCACCCGCTCCCCGCCCACCCGGACCGGATACCGCAGGGGCGGCCGGTAACCGGTGCGGACCAGGGAAAGGGCCAGCTCCTTGGCGTCTGCCACCAGCCGGTCCGGGTTGAGAGTGATCCCGTCCCCGGGACGCAGGAAGCCGAGCTTGCGGCACTCCTCCGCGGAGGTAGCCACCCGGGCGGTGGCCACCAGCTCGAAGGCCCACCGCAGCAGGGGGAACAGGTCCCCGGCCACCTCGTCCGGGAAGCGTTCAGCCACCCGTGCCGCCAGCTCCTTGAGACCGCCGCCGGCGGGCACCAGCCCCACGGCCGACTCCACCAAGCCCATGTAGGTCTCCATGGCCGCCTGCACCCGGCTGGCGTGCAGCACCAGCTCGCAGCCGCCGCCCAGGGTGCGCCCGTGGGGCGCGACCACCACGGGCTTGGGGGAGTACTTGATGGCCTGGTTGAGCTGCTGGAAGGTCCGCACCGCAAGATCCAGCTCGTCCCAGTTCCCCTCCTGCGCCTCCATCAGGAGCAGCACCAGGTTGGCGCCCGCGGAGAAGTCCGGGCCCTGGTTGGCCACCACCACCGCCTCGAACCGGCTGTCCGCCTCCCGCAGGGCCTGGTGGAGCATCCGGACGATGTCCTCACCGATGGCGTTCATCTTGGTGTGGAACTCCACGCACAGGATCCCGTCCCCCAGGTCCACCAAGCTCGCGCCCGCGTTGCGGGCCACCACCGCTCCCTGGGCCTTGCGCTCCCGGAGCACGATGACCCCTTCGGGCCACCGGACCGGGGAGTAGGTCCGAAAACCGGGCTGGAACACCTCCAGGACTCCGTCGGAGCGACGGTAGAAGGTCCCCCCGGAGTCCAGGACGTCCCGCACCAGGGGCGGCAGAGCCACGCCCTCAGCCTCCAACCGCTGAGCCACCTCCCGCACGCCCAGGGCGTCCCAGGTCTCGAACGGGCCCATCTCCCACCCGAACCCCCAGCGCAGGGCGCGGTCCACGTTCACCAGGTCGTCGGAGATCTCGGGGATGCGGCGGGCCGCGTACACGAGCCCTCCGGACAGCACCCGCCACAGGAACCGGCCCGCCCGATCGCCCGCGTTCAGGACCGCCTTCACCCGGCGCGCCCAGTCGTCCAGGTTGCGGAATGCTTCCACAGTGGCCAGGCGTGGCCGCTCGCGGGGCCGGTACTCCAGGGTCCGGTAGTCGAGGGTAAAGACCTCGCCGTCCGTGCGGCGGTAGAAACCGCCACCGGACTTGTCCCCCAGCCACCCGCGTTCCAGCATGGCGTGCACGAACTGGGGGAGCCGGAAGACCTCCCGCTGCTCGTCGTCCACCAGCCGCTCGTAGGAGTTGCGGGCTACGTGGGCCAGCACGTCCAGCCCCACCAGGTCCGCGGTCCGGAAGGTGGCGGTCCGGGGACGGCCGAGGAAGGGGCCCGTGAGCTCGTCCACCTCCTCGATGGTCAGTCCCTCCTCCACCATGACGCGGACCGTGTGGAGGAAGCCGAAGGTGGCGATGCGGTTCGCG
>JBKBVM010000204.1:0-2926 GCA_046289555.1 bacterium | reverse complement strand
CCATCAACCTCGGTAGCGCCCACCACCTGCAGACCGAGCCCAGCGGGGCCCTGTCCGTCGGTTGGAAGTGGATCAACACCGGCTACCTCATGCACCTGGCGGTGCTGGGGAGCATGATCCACGCCTTCGCGGTACCGGGAAGCGTGGAGGTGGGGCAACGGCTGCGGGGCTACAGCCGGGGCCTGTTCGACTGGTTGGTCCGGGCCCCGTGGCACAACCCGGCGTTCTCCAGCCTCGTGCTCTCGGTGGCCCTGTTCGGTTTCCTCGGAGGCACCACGGGCGTGATCGCGGGCACCGAGCAGCTCAACATGAAGTGGCACAACACCACCGCCATCATGGGCCACTTCCACGGGGTGGTGGTGGCGGGCACCACCCTCGCCTTCATGGGGATCACGTGGTACGTCCTGCCCCTCATCTTCCGGCGCCGCGTGGTGGCCGAGCGCTGGGCCCGGTGGCAGCCGTGGCTGTTCGGGATCGGGGTGGGCCTGCTGGTGCTGGCCTTCATGCAGCTCGGGGTCCGGTACGGGCTGCCGCGCAAACAGCCCGACATCTTCCGGTTCCGGGGACTGCCCCTGGCCTTCGAGTGGCCGGCGGAGGTGTACGCCCTGCTGACCGTGGCGGGGATCGGCGGGCTGCTGGCTCTGGCGGGCGGCGCGCTGTTCGTCGCCCTGGTGGTGGCCACGGTGCTGTTCGGCAAGCGCCTCACGGACGACGAGCTGCGGCGGGACTACGCCCTGCCGGTAGCTGCGGGCAACCCAGGGCACGGGGTCAAGGAGCTCCCCGCGGTACCTGGAACCTTCGTGCTCTGCCTGGTCTTCGCGGCCTTCTTCCTCGTCATGTACCTGGGCAACTACTGGAACCTGTCGCGGGCCTGGCCCATCGGGGGCTAGTAAAGTGGAACCCCTACGCCGCGGCGGTCCGGAGGGGTGGCTCGCCCTGGCCGTGGCCCCCCCCGGCCCCACCGCAGGCGTCCTGGCCCTGGTGGTGACAGCCGCCCGGCTTCCCCTTCTGGCGGGGAGCCTGCCCCCTGAGGCCTTCTACAAGGCCCTCGTCGGCCACGTCACCTTTTCGCTGGTGGTGTGGCTGCTCAGCTGCAGTGTGGCGGTGGCGCTGCAACACTCCGCGGCGTCCGCCCCCGCGTACGGCCCTGTCCTGGGGGCTTCCGGGGCTGCTGCCATGCTGGCCGGCCTGGTGCTCCCGGGCCGCCCCGTGGTGGTCGACTACCTCCCCTACGTGGACTCCCCGCCGTACATAGCCGGCTACCTGCTGTTCGCCGCTGCGGCGGCAGTCAGCTTACGGCCGTGTGCAGGGTCCGGAGCGCGCTGGGGACCGAGGAGCCTTGCGCTCGCGTACGCGGCCAGTCTAGCAGCGCTGGCGGCGGGCGTGGCCCGCGTGGGCGGCAGTTCAGCTCAGGCGGCCGTCTGGGCCGGCGGACACGCCCTGCAGTTCGTCTACGTGGTCGGCTTGGCCCTGGCGTGGTACGCGCTGGCGGGAGTGCCCTACACCGCGTTCGCCCTGGCCCGTGCCGCGTTCGGCCTCGCTGCAGCCCTGTCGTGGATCCCGGCCCTGGTGGCCCTGGCTTGGGACCCCGTGCAGCTTCCCCGCTGGACACCCGCCAACCTGGCCATGGGACTCGCCCTCAGCGTACCCACCGTGCTGCACCTCGTGGTCCTCGCGCCCCACGTGGTCCGGTCGAGGCCAGGGCTGGAAGGCGCTGCACTACGGTGGTCCGTGGGCCTGTACCTCCTCGGCGGGCTGCTGGCTCCCGTCGGTGCCGCGAACACCCTCCGCGTCACCGCCCACTACCACGCCATGCTGGTGGGCGGCGTCACCACCGCGTTCATGGGTGTGGCCTACCAAATCCTGGAGGAAAGCGGACTACCCGTGCGGGAGCAGACCGGCCGGCTTCAGGTGCGCCTCTTCGGGCTCGGTGTCGTGCTGACGGTGGCCGCCCTGCTGGTGGCGGCCGCTCAGGGGCTGCCCCGCAAGGCGTACTTGAGCGCGGCAGGCCCCTGGTCCCTTTCCCTGGTGCTGCTGGCTGGCGCCGCTGCCTTCGCCGCGGCCGGTGGCGGCTGGTTCGTGGCCTCTGCGTGGCTGGCCCTCCGGCGCGCCCGCCGGGCTCCCGAGCCCCACCCCGTCCCCGTCCTCGCCGGCGGCCGCTGATCCCTTGCCTTGCGGGCCCCTGGCGGTTACACTACACCGCGTGAGCCGGAAGCAAGCTGCGGCCTTTTTCGCCCCTCGGCAGTGCATCTGTCCCAGCGGGGGTGCGGGCGGTAGCGCGACCGCCTGACCTCCGTATCCCCGGATTCCCGGTCCTGACCTAAGCGCAAACAACCTGGCACGCGAGGTGCTGCATGGACGCGCCCGGACACGCGCGGACTGCAACTGCACAGCCCTACGAACCTGGACCGCCCCATCCGGTGGTGCTGGACTGCCGCGGTCTGCTGTGTCCGCTCCCCCTGCTGAAGACCCAGCAGGCACTTGCGAGCCTGCCCGAAGGGCAGGTGCTGGAGGTGTGGAGCACCGACCCCGGAACGGAGCTCAACGTGCGGGCCTGGGCGCAGGGATCGGGCTACCAGGTGGCGTCGCTCCCGCCTCAGGACGGCGTGTACCGGTTCCACGTGCGCCGGAGCGCGGGAAGTGGGAGGTGAGCCTGATGGGCCGCTGGACGGCCCTGGCAGTGGCCCTGCTGCTGAACGGCTTTCTCGTGGCGCAGATGCTGGTAAGCCACGGCGTGGCGTGGACGGCCCCGCCGAGGGAGCAGCTGACGGTGGTCCAGGGGGACGTGGTCCAAGAGCGGCCGGTGCGGGCGGGGGAGCGGACGGTGCTGGAGGTGTCCACCACGGGGTTGGTGGAGGTGGTGGTGTACGAGCACACCGGTGAGGAGGGGGAGCTGGGGCAGTTCCAGGCGGGCGGGGTCCCGCGG
>JBKBVM010000203.1:0-2960 GCA_046289555.1 bacterium | reverse complement strand
CGCTGGCGCAGGGCCTCCGCCCGACGCGGGTCGGCACGGGCCAGCTCGTCCAGGAGGGCTTCGTGCGCGCCCTTCTGGACCATCACCTCCAACCCGTCGAGCACCTGGCGGTGTGGGGTGCCCTCCCAGATGGGGAGGATCAGCGCCTCCCGGATCAGCCGTTCCACCCCGTGCTCGGACAGCACGCCCGCGCCCCCGTGCACGTCCACGGCCCACCGGGCCGCCTGGAAGGCCACCTCCGCGGTCCAGAACTTCGCCAGGTGGGTGACCAGGCGGAAGGTGTGGTAGCGGGGCGAGTACGGTGGTACTTCCCGCCACACCTGTTCCAGCAGCCGGACCGCGTACCACGCGAGGGCGAACGCCGCCCGTACCCGTTCCAGGTTCGCCTGGAACTGGGTGCGCAGCAGCGGGTGCTCGAGCACGGGCCGGCCGAAGGCCACCCGCCGGCGTCCGAACTCCACCGCCTCCGCCAGGGCCCTCTGCGCCAAGGCCACGCTGCCCACCGCGTTGGCCACCCGGGAGACGTTGAGGACCTCCAGCACGTGGTACACGCCGTCCTCCGGACGGCCCAGGAGGTAAGCCTCGCTGTCCAGCAGCTCCACCTCTCCGGTGGGTACCGACCGCGTGCCCACCTTGTCCTTGAGCCGCCGTACCCGGTAGTTGAGCCGGCCGTCTGAGCTCCAGCGCGGCACGAGGAACAGGTTCAGCCCCCGGACCGTCCTGGGCGCGCCCGGGCGTCGCGCCGCCACCAGGGCCAGCTCCGCTCCCACGTTGCTGGCGAAGAACTTCTCCCCCTGCAACCGCCACCGGTCCCCCACGGGTTGAGCCGTGGTCTGCACAGTAGCTCCCAGGTCCGAACCGCCTGCGGATTCCGTCATCCACGTGGCGCCCTGCCAGACGCGGTCGTCCCTGCGCAGCAAGGGCGGCAGGAAACGCTCCCGCACGGGGGCCTCCGCGTACTTGTACACGGCCAGGGCCGTGGCGAGGGAGACGGTGTACGGGCAGTAGGCCCCGGGGTCGAAGAAGCTGGTGACGTACCCGATCCGGAAGGTGGCCTCCAGTCCCTCCCCTTCCAGCGCGTGCCACACCGCGCCCGCGCGGTAGCCCCGCAGCAGCAGGGCGCGGTGTTCCGGCGGGTACAGGACCTCGTCCGTGCGGTCCCCGAACCGGTCGAACATCCGCAGCCACGGAGTCCCCATGCGGTCGACAGCCTCGGAGACCGCGCGGCCCGCAGACGCCCACCACCGCTCGAGCTCCACCAGCTCGTCCGGCACCGACACCCCGTGGGCTGCGAGCCAGCGGGTGGGCGAGTGAACGGCCTCCGGGTCCACGGGCCACCTCCGGGGAGTTCTACCACCATGGTACCCGCCGGGCCGCGCGGACGGTTTGACACAGGCGGCGGCGGTCAGTATGGTGACGTCGAGGCGAGGAAGAGGACGCGCCGCACCGTCCGGCCGCTGCAGAGAGGGAGGCGTGCTGGAAACTCCCGCGGGCCGCGGTGGCGGTACCCCCCCTGAGCCGCGGGCTGAACTCACAGTAGGCCCGCCGGGTGCGCCCGAAAGCGCGCGTGAGGGCCCGCCGGTGGCGGGAACCTGGGTGGAACCGCGGGTGCGCCCCGTCCCAGGACGGGGCGCGCTGTCTTTTCGGAGGTGGTGCTGGTGCAGGGCTCGCACACAGTCCGGGTGCGCTTTCCGGACGGCTCGCAGGTGGAGGTCCCCGCGGGGACGCCCCTGGCGGACGTGGCGCGCCTGCGGGGCGAGGAGGGCGTTCTGGCCGCGGTGGTGGACGGGCAGGCCCGGGATCTCAGCGCGCGGGTGGAGCGCGACGCCGAGGTGCGCTTTTTGCGGTTCGAGGACCCGGAGGGCCGCCAGATCTACTGGCACTCCTCCGCCCACCTGCTGGCGCAGGCGGTGAAGGAGTTGTTCCCGCAGGCCAAGCTGGCCATCGGGCCTCCCATCGAGGACGGGTTCTACTACGACATCGACGTGGGCCGGCCTCTCGAGCCCGAGGACCTGCAGCGGATCGAGGACCGGATGCGGGAGTTGGCGGCGCGGGACCAGGTCATCGAACGGGTCGAGCTCCCCCGGGCGGAAGCGGTGCGCCTGTACCAGGAGATGGGCGAGCGGTACAAGCTGGAGCTGCTGGAGGGGATCCCGGACGAGCGCGTCTCCTTCTACCGGCAGGACGGCTTTTTGGACATGTGCCGGGGCCCCCACATCCCCCGCACGGGGCTGATCCGGGCCATCAAGGTCTTGGGCTGCAGCGGCGCGTACTGGCGGGGCGACGAGCGGCGGGAGATGCTGCAGCGGGTGTACGGGATCACCTTCCCCGAGGCCGCGCAGCTGGAGGCCTACCTGCACCGGCTGGAGGAGGCGAAGCGGCGCGACCACCGGCGGCTGGGACGGGAGCTGGAGCTGTTCAGCATCGAGGACAGCATCGGCCCCGGGCTCGTGCTGTGGCACCCGCGGGGCGCGGTGGTCCGCCGGTGCATCGAGGAGTTCCTGCGGGCCGAGCTGGACCGCCGCGGCTACGAGTGGGTGTACACCCCCCACGTGGCCCGGGAGGAGCTGTGGGAGCGCAGCGGACACCTCAGCTGGTACCGGGACAACATGTTCAGCGGGATCGAGGTGGAGGGGCAGCGGTACCTGGTGAAGCCCATGAACTGCCCCTTCCACGTGGCCATCTACGCGAGCCGCACCCGCAGCTACCGGGAGCTCCCCGTGCGGCTGGCGGAGTTCGGGACCGTGTACCGGTACGAGCGGTCCGGGGTCCTGCACGGGCTGCTGCGGGTGCGGATGATCACCCAGGACGACGCCCACATCTTCTGCCGGCCGGACCAGATCGAGGAGGAGATCCTCAGCCTGCTGGGGCTGGCGTTTTCGGTCCACCGTGCCTTCGGCTTCGAGACGTACGAGGTGATGCTGTCCGTACGGGACCCCGCGCAGCCGGGCAAGTACGCG
>JBKBVM010000202.1:0-2963 GCA_046289555.1 bacterium | reverse complement strand
GTGCAGGTGGGGTACGTGGGACTCCTCCTGGCGGTGAACCGCTTCGATCCGGACCGCGGGGTGAAGTTCCAGACGTACGCGTCGCACCTCATCGCGGGCGAGATCCGCCACTACCTGCGGGACCAGGTGGGGGTGGTGCGACGGCCCCGGTGGCTAAACAAGCTCAGCCGGGAGCTGGACCGTACCGTGGAGCGGCTGCAGCGGGAGAACGGAGCGCTACCCACGGTGGAGGAGATTGCGCAGGCCATGAACATCGCGCCGGAGGGCGTACGGGAGATCTTCCAGGCGCGGGCCGCCCAATCCCCCCTGTCCCTGGACGGCCCGTGGGAGGAACGGATCCGGAGGATCCGCCACCTGCGGTACGAGAGCTTCCAGCTCCCGGTGGAGGACCGCATCACGGTCCTGCAGGCCATGGAGCGGTTGACGGAGCTGCAGCGGAAGGTCCTGTACCTGCTCTTCTACCAGGACCTGACGGAGACCGAGGCCGCCCGGCGGCTGCGGATCTCCCAGCGGCACGTGTCCCGGGTGATGCACAAGGCGTTGCGGCAGATGGCACAGCTGCTGCGGGGCGCTGTGCGTCCGTAGCCGCACGGAAGACCAAGGGGGAGGAGGGTCGACATGTCGGACCTTCGCAGGATCCTGGGGGAGTTCACCCAGCTGGACGGGGTGAGCGCCGCCCTGGTGGTGGGCCGGGACGGCTTCGTCATCGAGGGCGCGGCCACCGAGGACATCGACCTGGAAGCCCTCGGGGCGGTCACCGCCAGCAGCCTGGCCGCGTCTGACGCCCTTTCCACGGACCTGGGCCGCGGCCGGCTGTTCGGTCTCATGCTGGAGTACGAGGGCGGGCCCCTCGTGGTGTCGCCCGTGGGCTCCGAGGCGATGCTGGTCGTCGTCGGCAACGGGAGCGCGAACCTGGGCCGCATCCGGCTGGAGCTGAAGAAGCGGCAGCAGGCGGTGGCCGACTCCCTCTAGCGCCTGCCCGGAAATCCGACCTCGCCGTCCGGCCAGGCCGGCCGCCACCGGTGGCCAGCTCCCGGTACAATGAGGTCGGCATGCGCGGAGAGGCCGTGGACCTGTGGCGAACTCCCCTGGCCGACCGACCGTCGTGAGCTTTCGGCTGGCCTGGCGCGTGGATCTCCCGGGGATCGCGGACTACGGGGCGACCTGGGAGCTCCAGCGCCGCCTGGTGGCGCTGCGCCAACGCGGACAGGTGCCGGACGTGCTCCTGCTGCTCGAGCACCCGCCCGTCATCACGTGCGGCCGCGCTACCCGGCCCGAACACCTGCCGATCCCGCGGGAGGCCCTGCAGCGCATGGGGTTCGGCGTGTTCGACATCGAGCGGGGCGGCAGCGTCACCTACCACGGCCCCGGGCAGCTGGTGGGCTACCCCATCGTGGACCTGCGGGCCTACGGCGAGAACGTGGTGGGCTACGTGCGGATGCTGGAGGAGTGCGTGATCCGCACCGTGCGGGCGTACGGGATCGAGGCCGTGCGGCGGCCGGGCTTCCCGGGGGTGTGGGCTGGGGAGGAGAAGATCGCGGCGGTGGGCGTGGCCGTGAAGCGCCGGGTGACCCTGCACGGCTTCGCGCTGAACGTGAACACGGATCTCGACCACTTCCGGGTCATCAAGCCGTGCGGCATCGGCTACGTGCCGACCTCCATGCAGAAGCTCCTCGGGCGGCCTGTGCCCGTGGAGGAGGTACGGGAGGCCTGCGCGCGCGCCTTCGAGGAGGTCTTCCGGGTCCGGCTGGAACGTGTACCCTCGTACCGGCTGGTCCCCGAACCTGCGCCCGCAGAACCCCTCCGCACCTCCTGACAGCTCCCGGTACCCTCCGGCCTCACCGGAGGGGAGGCCCCACGATCTCGATGCCGTACCGCAGGGCGGTCTCCGCCAGCACGGCCGCGGCCTCTGGCGTGGGCGGACCTCCCGGAGGCGGAAGCTCCGGACGGAGCGCGGGCCTCGCCATGGCCCGCACGAAGTCCTCGAAGTCCCGGCCCGTGGTGACCGTGAGCCAGCGGGCCCGGTCGGAGAGGACCCGGTAGGTGTGCGGCACGCCCTTGGGAGCCAGCAGGCCCTCGCCGGAACCGAGGGTCCGGTCCTCTGCGCCCACCCGCAGCTGCAGGGTCCCCTCGATCACGTGGAAGACCTCATCCTCCGTGTGGTGGATGTGCAGGGGTGGCGAGTCTCCCTGGGGTGCAAGGTGCTCGAGGACAGAGATCCGGTCCGTGCCCTCCCGGTGAGAGACGCGGACCCGGACGAGGGTGTCGAGGAACCACAGGGGTTGGGATAGCATGGCTGCCTCCTTTTATTACCGGACGATGATGGTACCCTTCATCCCCACCACGGCGTGGACGGGGCACCAGTAGGTGTAGGTCCCGCTCCGGGTGAACCGGAGGCTGTAGCTGCGGGGCCCTGGAGCGCCGAGGGGCACCAGGATTCCGGAGTTGACGTAGGCGCTTCCCGCGTACTCCCGGTGCGGGGTGGGGGCCGCCACCTTGGGGTTCAGGAGCAGCTTGGGAGGCTTTCCGGCCTGCATCTGAGGGATTACGAAGGGCGGCACCTGCTGCGTTCCCACGAACGTCACCGTGTGGATCTCGAAGGGGTCCTGGATCTCCCAGGTGACGGTGGTCCCGCGGCGCACCACCAGGGGGGTGCGGGTGAACCGCATGAGCGAGTACCCGCGCTGCCCGTCGCCCACCATGGGGACCCGCACGCTCCCGCCGCGCACCTCGGGCCGCAGGCGTGCCAGGGCCCGTTGCCCGGCCTGCAGGGTGGCCCGCTGCTCCTCCCGGCCCTGCCGGAGTACTGCAGCCGGGTCGCGAGGGAGCCGCGTCCCCTGCGGGTGGACCCGCACCACGCCCGACATGGCCGGGCCGTGCACGATGCAGGTGTACGCGTAGGTGCCGGGTTTGGTGAAACGCAGGCGGTAGCGGTGTTTCAGCGAGGCCCAGACCCGCGGGTC
>JBKBVM010000201.1:0-2976 GCA_046289555.1 bacterium | reverse complement strand
CCGCCAGCAGCAGCGCGCTCTTTACCTGGGCGCTTGCCACCGGCAGCTCGTGCCGCGCAGGCTGCAGCGCGCCCCCCCGCACCCGTACCGGAGCGAACCGGCCGTCCCTGGCCTGGATGTCCGCGCCCATGCGCCGCAGGGGCTCCACCACCCGGTCCATGGGCCGGCGGCGCAGGGACGCGTCGCCGTCCAGCACTACCTCCACCGGCTGACCGCTCACCAGCCCGCACAGCAGGCGGATGGTGGTCCCGGAGTTGCCGACGTCCAGCACGTGACCGGGCTCCGACCACCGGCTGCGCCCGTGAACCCGCAGCACGCCGCCTTCCAGCTCCACGGGCACTCCCAGGGCGCGCACGCAGTCCACGCTCCGCAGCGTGTCCTCGGCCTCCAGGAAGTTGCGGGCCACGGTGACGCCCGACGCGAGGGCCCCCAGCAACACCGCGCGGTGGCTGATGGACTTGTCGCCGGGCGGCCGCAAACGCCCCCGCAGGCGTGCAGGCTGAACCTGGAGGACGGCCATGCTACTGGGCGCTGCGCAGGTCCGGCCGCAGGCGCTCGGCGTCGCCCAGGTACACGTGGACCACCTCGTCCTGGGTCAGGGTGGTGTTCACCAGCATCAGGACGCGGAGTACCCGCGGCATGGACCCCGGCACGTCCATCTCCCGGGAGCACAACAGCGGGACGCGATCCCAGCCCAGGGCCCGGGCGGCCTCCGCGGGGAAGGTGGCGTCCAGGTCGGAGGTGCACGTGAAGATCACCGCGGCCACGTCGTCCGGCTCCACCCCGTTGGCGCGGACCATCTCGGAGATCAGCCGGCGGGCCGCGTCCAAAATGGCCTCGGGGGTGTTCGCCTCCACCTGGACGGCCCCCCGGATCCCGCGCACCTTCACCGGGAGCCTCCCCGAGCCAGATGCACCGCGGCCTCCAGGCCGAGCACGTAGCTGTACGGGCCGAAGCCCAGGACCTGGCCCCGGACCACGGGCGCCAGCACCATGCGCCTCCGGAAGGCCTCGCGGGCGTGCACGTTGGACAGGTGGACCTCCACCACGGGGATGCGGATGGCCGCGATGGCGTCCCGCAGGGCGATGGAGGTGTGGGTGAACGCTCCGGGGTTCAGGACCACCGCGTCGCACTCCAACCGCGCCCGGTGCAGCTCGTCCAGCATCACCCCCTCGTGGTTGGACTGCACGAAACGCACCTCCACGCCCAGCTTTTCCGCCTTCTCCCGCACCATCCGCTCCACGTCCGCCAGGGTGTGGTGGCCGTACACCTCCGGCTCGCGCTCGCCCAGCAGGTTCAGGTTCGGACCCGAGAGCACCAGGATCCTCACGGACTCGCCCCCATCTCCCGCAGGACGGAGGCCACGGCTTCCTCCGGGACTTCCACGCCGGCCCGCGCCTGCCCGAGCCGCTCCACGAGGGCGAACCGTAAAGCCCCGCCGCGGTTTTTTTTGTCCAGCCGCATGAACCCCACCAGCACCTGCGCGGACACGGGCGGGAGCCGGGTTGGCAGCCCTGCGCGCTGCAGCACGGAGCGGAGCGCTTCTGCCACCGACCCGTCCGTGACGCCTACCCGGCGCCCGAGCTCCGCCTCCACCACCATGCCCACCGCCACCGCCTCCCCGTGCAGGTAGGCCCGGTAACCCGTGGCCGCCTCCAGGGCGTGCGCTACGGTGTGGCCGAAGTTCAGCACCTCCCGCAGCCCCCCGGTCTCCCGCTCGTCCTGCCGCACCACCTCGGCTTTCACCGACACGTTGCGCGCGACCAGCTCTGCGAGCCGGTCCGTCCGCCGGCGCAGTAGGTTGGCTAGCTCGCGGTTCACCCACTCCAGCAGGCCCGCGTCCCTCGCCGCCCCGTGCTTGACGCACTCTGCGAGGCCTGCCCGCAGCTCCCG
Source organism: bacterium (assembly GCA_046289555.1). Taxonomy (GTDB): domain Bacteria; phylum Sysuimicrobiota; class Sysuimicrobiia; order Sysuimicrobiales; family Sysuimicrobiaceae; genus Tepidifontimicrobium. Next base: position 1,083 of record JBKBVM010000201.1, on the reverse strand, counting down.
GACCGGGAGGGTGCGCAGGGTGGCCACGTCCGCCACCACCGCCTGCGGCTGCCAGAACACCCCTACCAGGTTCCTCACCGGTCCCTGCGCGTTGCCCGCGGCCACGTTCACCGCGGCCTTGCCGCCCACGCTGGCGTCCACCTGCGCCAGCAGGGTGGTGGGCAGCTGCAGCAACCGAACGCCCCGCATGTAGGTGCCCGCCACGAACCCCGCCAGGTCCCCCACCACGCCGCCACCCAGCCCGAGAACCGCGCACGCCCGGTCCAGCTGCGCGGCAGCCATCTGGGCGTACACCCTTCCGGCAGCCAGCAGGGACTTGCTGCGCTCCCCCGGTGGCACCAGCACGGGCAGGACCTCCACGCCGCCCGCCCGCAGGGCTTCCGCCAGGCCCGCCCCGTAAAGGCGCCACAGCCGCGGGTGGGTCAGCACCGCGCACCTCCGCACCCCCAGGCGTCCCAGCTCCACGCCGACCAGGGGCAACACGCCGTCGCCCACGTGCACCGGATAGACCCCTGTGGGCAGGGCCACCGTCACCGTCTGCGCTTCCCGGGCCAGCAGCTCCGCCAGCACGCGCTCTGTCACCTCCGGGACCGAAAGCCCGTCGGTGTCCACCACCAGGTCTGCCAGCTCCCGGTAGCGCGGGGCGCGCTCCTCCAGCAGCACTGCGGCCCTACCCCTGGGGTCACCCCTCAAAAGAGGCCGTTCGCCTTCACGGGCCCGGCTCAGCACCGACTCCAGCGCGGCCCGCAGCCAGACCATATGACCGGACGCCCGAAGCGCGCGGGCGTTGTCGGGATCCAGGACCGCGCCTCCCCCGCAGGCCACCACCGCGGGCCGCACCCGAGCCGCCTCCGCCACCGCCTCCCGCTCCAGAGCCCGGAAGGCAGCTTCCCCGTCCTCGTCGAAGATGCGCGCCACCGACTTGCCCGCCCGCCCCTCCACCATGCGGTCGGTGTCCAGGAAGGGCCATCCCAAGCGCCGGCTCAACTCCTCGCCGACTGCCGTTTTGCCTGCGCCCATGAACCCGTACAGGACCACGTTCCTCACGGTACGCTCCTGACCGGCGGGGAAGGCGTCCACCGG
>JBKBVM010000200.1:0-2984 GCA_046289555.1 bacterium | reverse complement strand
GGCCAGGAATTCCCGCGAGCGGGAGATGGCCAACTGGACCAGGGTGGCCGCGAGGGGCGCCAGCACCAAGGCCACCACGGCACCGACGGCCGAGCCCGCCCCCTGTTCCCGCTCATCCCGCTGGCCGAAGCCGCCAAACATGAGGCTCCAGCGGGCTGCATCGGCCAGCATGGCCACGGCCCCGGCCAGGGTGGCCGCCATGGCTCCGACCAGGGTATCCCGGTTGCGGACGTGGGCCAGCTCGTGGGCCAGCAGGCCGCGCCCCGCCGGGCTGCGCGGAAGGCGGCCACGGCCCGTAAGACGGCTCCGCGGCGCACGGCCCGCCGCCCGGCGACGAAGCGTGGGGCCGCGCGGCGCGGTTCCCGTCGGGGGGGCCGCCGGTAAGAGCTTGTCCGGCACAGGCGTGACCCGCCAGGACACGCCCGCGGTCTAGGCGGCACGCCGGACCGGGGTCCAGGCGACCGACGCAGGAGGCCGCCCGGAGGGCGGTCTTCTGTCTTTCGACGGTGACGTACTTCGACTGCGTGGGGTTCCAGCTCCAGCGGGGCTCCGACCTCGAAGCCCTAGCGGAGCAAGCTGCCCGGCTGGGTCAACCCCTGGCCACCGAGCCGGGATTCGGCCTGCGGCGGTGGCAGGTGGGGGACGGGGTGGAGGTTTGGGCCGAGCTCGGACCTGCCGGGCAGCCCCTCGGGCTGCTGCCCTTCTTTGAGACCGGCGTGCGTCACCGGGCTGCGGTCGTCGCCGTCGGGCACGACCCTGAAAACCCGGAGGAAGGGTGGGGGGAGGTGTGGCTGGACCCCACAGATCCCGCAGAGCCCTACAGCGGTCGGTTCCCCCTGGTTTGCGACCTCGTGGACTTCCTGTGCGTGGTGCAGCACCTGCCTCCCCTGCCGGCCCCCATGGATCTGGAGCTGGTGTGCTTCGCGGACGCGGTGGTGGGCTTCCGGGACAGCCTGGACTGGGGCGCGAGCCAGCAAGCCACGGGGTTCCGCCTGCCGCCCCGGACCTTCGCCAGCACCTGGCACACCAGCCTGGATGAGGGCGCGGACCGGGACAGGCCCGAGGCCACCGCGTGGATCGCGGGCACCGTAGAGCAGCTGCAGCGCCGCATCAACCCGCTGACCGGTCGGCCCTTCATCAGCCTACGGGTGGACGTGGGAGGTGTCGTGGTGGACCTCGTAGCGCCCGAGCACCTCGCCGGCGGACTGGAGCCGGGGTGGCTGGTCCAGGCGGGGGCGTGGGTCCTTGCCCGCATCCCCGGCCTGGAGCGGCCGGGGTAGGCCACGGCCTGCGGCGTCTGGCCTTTCAGCTGCCGAACAGGGCAGCCTCGTCAGCCCTGCGGTAGGAGTGGATCTCGTCCTCCCGGAACCACAGCCGGACCTCGTGGTCCGCCTCTTCCAGGGTTCCCGAGGCGTGGACCAGGTTACGTACCGGCCGCTGCTCGAGATTGGCGAGGGCGGGGGAGTCGGTGCTCCAGTCTCCCCGGATGGTGCCCGGATCCGCGAACACGGGCAGCGTCTGCCCTACCAGCTTGCGAACCGCACTGACCGCGTGCACGCCCTCCACCACTGCCGCCACCACGGGGCCGGACGCCATGAAGTCCACCAGCCACTCCCGCACCTGGCGGCCCACCTCCACGGGATCCTCGGTGCCCATCCGCTCCCGGACGTCCAGCCCGTAGGCCTCGAACGCCTCCTTGGTCTTGCCGCCGACGGTGCGGAGGAACGTTTCGTCTGCGGGATAATGGCGCTCCAGAAGCTCCCGGGGCGCCCGCACCATCTTCAGGGCCACCACCTTCAGCCCGGCGCGCTCGAACCGCGCGAGGATCTCCCCCACCAGACCCCGCTGCACCCCGTCGGGTTTGACCAACACCAGCGTCCGCTCCCTCCTCGGGTCGCGCAACTCCCTCACCTCCGCCGAAGAAAGCCCGGTCGATTCTACGGTCACGGGCCGTAGGTCGCCTACCGGGTCCTGCGGCCCCGGCGTGCAGCGCCCCTGGCCGAGGAGACCATCCAGGGCGGGAAGCCCCGGTAGGGCGCGGACGGACACAGCTGCCGCAGGGGGCAGGCGGTGCAGCGAGGATCCCGGGCCGTACACACCTCCCGTCCGAAGTAGATGAGCCGCAGGGAAAAACGGGACCACTCGTCCGGGGGTACCAGCCGCATCAGGTCCCGCTCGATGGCCTCCGCGTCCACCTCCGCGGTCAGGCTGAGCCGCCGACTCAAGCGGGTCACGTGGGTGTCCACCACGATCCCGGTCCCGTCCGGGCGGCCGCGGCTGTGGGGCCAACCGGGCCAGCGCTCGATCTCCGCGGCCGCGAACAGGACGTTGGCGGTCTTGCGGCCCACCCCCGGCAGCCGCACCAGGGCTTCCATATCCGGGGGGACCTCGCCTCCGTGCTCGGCCACCAGCCTGCGGCTGCACTCCACGATGGCCCGGGCCTTCTGCCGGAAGAACCCGGTGGGCCGGATGAGCTCCTCCACCGCCGCCAGATCCGCTTGCGCGAGGGCCTGGGGGCCCGGGAACCGGCGGAACAGCTGCGGGGTCACGCGGTTGACGGTCTCGTCGGTGCACTGGGCGGAGAGAATGGTGGCGACCAACAGTTCGAAGGAGGACCGGTGGGCCAGCGGGATCTGCGGGTCCGGGTAGCGGGCCTTGAGAGCCTCCAGGATCCCCTGGACCCGGCGCCGCCGCCGCGCCTCCGACTCCTGGGGGCCAGCCGTCCGTACAGGCATGACGTGGGGAGAGTTCGACCGCCAGACCGCGGTCCCTGCGCGTCCGTGCAGGAGAAGGGCCGACCACGGCGCGTAATAGAATCGAGCAGAACACGCGGTCGGACGCACGCGTTTGTGACCCACGGCTGTTCGACCCGGGAGGTGAGGCGGTGCGATTCGGACTCGCGCAGATCCGCTACCGGTGGGGCGAGAGCCGGTCCTGGGAGGAGGGGACCACCGACAACCTGGAGAAGGCGGTGGAGTTCATCC
>JBKBVM010000001.1:0-39604 GCA_046289555.1 bacterium | reverse complement strand
CGGGCATGGAGGCGGAGGTGACCCCCGCCATCGGGCCCACGGCCGCGTGGTGGTGACACGGCTCGAACCGCACCGCACCGGAGGCCGCCAGTTCCACCGCCTCCCGCTCGTCCCGGGCCATGCCCTCGTACAACAACGCGCCGATCACCGCCCCGCGCAGCGGACCGCACATGCGGTCCCAGGTCACCGGCGGGCCCGCGTGCAGGATGAGGTCCTTGCGCATCCCCGGAATCACGTCCAGGGCCCTGCCCACGCCCACCAGCACGGGGTGCGCATCCAGGATCCTCCGCACCACCACCTCGTTGGCCGCGTCCACGTCCATGGGTCGCCTCCACGTCCCTGGAAAGTCCGCGTCGAACGGAGCGCGGGCCCGGTGGGCTCTCCGGGCGCCAGCCCTCTCCATCTTAACCTGAAGCCCGCGGGGTTCAGCCGCCCAGCCGCGAGAGCAGCTCCAACAGCTCCGCGTCGCCCGCCGCGGGTGGCTTCCAGTCCACCGACACCACCGGAACGCCCTGCGACTGCAGGCTCCGGGCGAACGACTCCAGGCCCACGTTGACGGCCCGCACCGGCCCTCGGAGGAGTTCCCGCACCGCCGCGGGTACTCCCTGGGTCCAACCCTCTCCATCCGGGACGTCCACGACCGGCAGCGGCCCCCCTTCTCCCCGGGCCCCGGCCCGGCCACACAAAGCTCCCCCGAGCCGGGCCGCCGCCGCGTTCGTGGGCGCCACCAGCACACCGCTGCCCCGGAGCCGCTCCACCTGGCTCCCGTACGGCTGCGGGTCCAGCTCCGTCCCGCACACCGAGGCCACGCACACCAGTTCCCGTCCCGACCGCCGGGCGGTACGCGAGGCGTCCTCCCACACCTGCGCCAGCTCGCCCGCGGGGTCCGGATGCGCACCGAAGCCCAGCACCACGTCCACCAGCAGGACCGCCACCTCCGGATCCCGCGCCTCGTGCAACAGCCTTTGGCTGCGGACGGACGGGTCCAGCATCGGGTGCAGCCGCCCCACGGTGAACTCGTCGGAGCCCACGTCCACCACGGTGTGCTCCCGGCTGGTCAGCGGGTCCGGTAGCCGCGCGTCCGGGCTGAGAGGCACGTTGGACCACACCCGGCCCAGCCTCCCGCGCAGCACCAGTTGGGCCTCCGCGCACAGGCTGCCCCCCACGAATAGACCCCGGAGCCATCGCTGCCCCACTGCCCACCGCACCCCCTCCGGCTCGGGCTCGCGCTCTGCCGGCGGGTGCCCGCCAGAGAGCCGGACCGCCAGGTGCGCCGCCTCCTCGAGGGTCGACGCGAAGTACAGGTTCGCCACCTGGGGTCGTGGCTGCGCACCCAAGAAGTTCACCACCACCGGCTTGTCGCACTGCCGGGCCAACGCAAGCACCCGCCTCGCCACCTGAGGGGACGGCGGCTTGGACAGGAGCACGACCACCTCGGTGTCAGGGTCCTCCGCCAGGGCCGCCAGGGCTGTGGCGAAGCTCGCCCCTCCTACCGGGTCAGACAGGTCGCGCCCGCCTGTACCCAGGCCGTGGGAGACCCCACCGCCCCACCGGTGGACGAGACACGCTACTTCCTGCAGGCCGGTGCCCGAGGCCGCCACGATCCCCACGCGTCCGCGACGGACCGCGTTGGCGAACCCCAACCCCGCTCCGCCCACCAGGGCGGTCCCGCAGTCAGGCCCCATCACCAGAAGCCCACGCTCGGCCGCCAGGCGCTTGAGCCGCACCTCCTCCTCCAGCGCCACGTTGTCGCTGAACAGGAAAACGTGGAGGCCCTCCCGCAGGGCCTCCTCCGCCACTCCCGCCGCGAACCGGCCCGGCACGGACACCACCGCCACGTTGGCCCCCGGCAGGGCGCGCACCGCCGTTCGGACCGTGCGGGGTCGGTAGGGTGTGCCCCCGGCGGGTGTGCGCGGCGACAGCAACTCGTCCAGACGCTCTAGCGCCCGCTCAGCCTCCGCCTGCGTTCGCGCCCGCACCACCGCCACCAGGTCGTCCGGCCGGGCCCCCTGCAGCTCCGGCGCGTCCAGGCCTGCCCCCCGGAGCAGCGCCAGGTTGGCCGGCGTGGCCATGACCACCCCCGCCTCCTCCACGCCTGGCATCTGCCGGAGCGCCTGCTGCGCCTGCAGCAAGGCCACCGAATCGTGGTAGCTGCCTCTGCGGATCCGCGCGAGAACCGGCACAGCCTTCCCCCTGAACGCGTTCGTCCGTGCGTGGATTCGACCCGCTGCCCATCCAGCCCTCTCGCCCGTTAGGAGGAGAACCGCGCGCCCGCGAAGAATGTAGCCCGCGTCTTGCCGCCGGCGGTTCGCCGGCGAGCCTCGGATCTTCAGGGGGCAGCCATGGATCGACACACCTGTTCGCGCGTTCCGGGCGGCTGGCCTCGGGCCTCCGCCGTGGCCCTGGTCCTGGCCCTGGCCGTAGGTTCCCTCTGGCACGTGCACTCCGCGTCCGCGGCCGCGCCCACCGTCAGCCTCGCCATCCTGCACTTCAGCGTCATCAAGGGCACCACGTGGTCCGGCGCGCATCACCGAGCGGGCCAGCGCATCGCGCAGAAGTACCCCAACGTGAAGTACGTGTACCGGGAGGAGGTCGGGCCGGACCTGACGGTCCCCTACGCGGAGGAGCTCATTCGACAGGGGGCCAACATCGTGGTTGGGAACGCAGAGTTCATGGGCCTGCCCCTGAAGGACATTGCGGACAAGTACCCCAACGTGTACTTCGGCTCCGTGGTGGCTAGCGACGTCAGCCGCAAGACCAACTTCATCCGGTTCTTCCCCCGCCAGTACCAGGCCCTGTACCTGGAGGGGCTGATTGCGGGCGCCCTCACCCGGACCGGTAACGTGGGGGTGGTCTCTGCCTTCCCCAACGTCCAGGTGCTCCGGCGCACCGCGGGCTTCTTCCTGGGTGTGCAGGACGCCGCCCGTGCCCTGGGCAAGCGGGTGAACGTGTACGTGAAGTACGTGGGGGACTGGTACAAGCCCACGGAGGAGCGGGAGGTGGCCACCACCCTGGTCACGCAGTACAAGGTCGATGTCCTCACCCAGCAGACGGACTCCGGCTCGCCCCTGGACGTAGCGCAGCAGCGGGGGATCTGGTTCGTGGGGAAGGACATGGACATCGTGGGCTTCTACGGCTGGTCCAACACGGACACGGTGGCGGTGTCCTTCGACACCCGGTGGGAGGTCCTGTACGACCGGATGGTGCGGGACTACCTGGCGGGCAACCGGAGCCCGCGCACCCTCCTGTACCTCGGGATGCGGGACACCATGACCCTGGCGGACGGGACCGTGGTCTCCACGGTGGACATCATGAACAACAAGAAGGTGGGCGTGGATGCCATCAGCCCCAAGGCGCGCCGACAGATCCCGGAGTCCATCGTGCGGCTGGTGGCCCAGCGGCGGGAGCAGATGCGCAGAGGCCAGTGGGATCCCTTCCAGGTGCACGCCCTGGTGAGCAACGGGACCGGGCTAGCGCTACCGGGGACCCCCATCCCGCCCAAGGGCACGGTGGTGAAGCCGGCGGGGCAGGTGCCCACAGACGAGTGGCTGCTGTCTACGTACACCTTCGACCTGACCGCCCTGACCGTCCTGAAGTCACCCGCCCGGGGGCCGCGCCCGGCCGGGCGCGGCCCCCCGTCACACCGTGACGCCTGAGCTGGAGCGCCGCGCGCCGCCTGTTCTCGCAGCCCGCGGGATCACCAAGTCCTTCCCCGGGGTCCGGGCCCTCGACCGCGTGGACCTGGAAGTCGCGGAGGGGGAAGTCCACGCGGTGCTGGGTCAGAACGGAGCCGGGAAGACCACCCTCATGAACATCCTCTTCGGGCTGATCCACCCGGACGAGGGGGAAGTGTACCTGCGCGGCCGGCGCGTTCGCTTCCGCTCGCCCCACGACGCGCTGACCTCTGGCATCGGGATGGTCCACCAGACCCGCAGACTGGTGCCGGCCCACACCGTTCTGGAAAACTTGGTCCTGGGCCACCCCGCGGCCCGGGGGGTGCTGGATCTGCGCGGCGCCCGCCGGCAGCTGGAGGCGCTGTGCGCTCGGTACGGCGTCCACGTGGACCTGGAGGCCCGCGTGTGGCAGCTGTCGGAGGGCGAAAAGCAGTGGGTGGAGATCCTCAAGGCCCTGTACGCGGGGGTCCGCATTCTGATCCTGGACGAACCCACCTCCGCCCTGACGCCCCCGGAGGTACAGGTCCTGCTGCGGGCGCTGCGGGCCCTCGTGGACCAGGACGGCGTCACCGTGGTGCTGGTCACCCACAAGCTGCCCGTGGTGCGGGCGGTGGCCCGAACCGTCACGGTACTCCGCGCCGGCCGGGTCGCGGCCCGGCTGGCGGTGTCGGACACCACCGACCACGAACTGGTCCAGCACATGGTGGGCCAGGAGGTCACCCTCCCCACCGTGCCCGCACCCGACCATCGCGGCCCGGTGGTGCTGGAAGTGGAGGACCTGTCCGCGTACAACGACAAGGGCGTGCTGAGCCTGCGAGGCGTCTCCTTCACGGTACACGAGGGCGAGATCGTGGGGGTAGCGGGGGTCACCGGCAACGGGCAGGAGGAGCTGGCCCAGGTGCTCGCGGGGCTCCGGCCGGCTGCCTCCGGCCGCGTGCGCCTTCTGGGCCGCGATATTACCCACCTTCCGACCCTCGACCGGTGGCGCCTGGGGCTGGGCTACGTGCCCGCGGAACGCGCCGAGGTCGCCAGCGTGGCGGCCCTCAGCCTGGTGGACAACACCGGGCTCAACTACCACTTCGACCCGGAGTTCTGTCCCAGGGGGCTGCTGGACCGGGACCGGTTGGAACGGCTGACCCGGCAGATCCTGGCGACCTTCCGGGTGAAAGCTCCCCATCCGTACGTGCGGGCACAGCACCTGTCGGGGGGGAATCTACAGAAGCTGGTGCTCGGCCGGGTACTGTCCCGGCGGCCGCGGTTGCTGGTCGCTCACCTGCCCACCCAGGGCCTCGACGTGGAGGCGGCCGCCTTCGTGCGGGCCCAGCTGTTCGAAGCCAAGGCGCGCGGGGCTGCGATCCTCCTCATCTCCGAGGACTTGGACGAGATCTTCGCCGTCAGCGACCGCGTGGGAGCCCTGTACGAGGGCCGGTTCGTGGCCCTCGTGCCGCGAAACGAAGTGGATCCTGAGACCGTGGGCGCGTGGATGGCCGGCTCGCTGGGGAGGCGCGCTTGAGGATCGGCGCATACCGGCTGTCCGTGGAAAGGGCGGAGGCCCCTTCGCCCGCCCGCGTGGCTCTGGGTGCCCTCCTGGCTGTGGCTCTGGCGCTCCTGTTGGCCAGCGTGCTGTTCTGGACCCCAGAGTCGGGCCCCTGGACCGCCTACCGGATCGCCTTCGGCTACGCATTCGCCAACCCCTCGGGCCTGGGCGCGACCGTGCACCGGGCGGTCTACCTGCTGCTGTGCACCCTCGCGTTCCTGATCCCCCTGCGCGGCGGGCTGTGGAACATTGGCCTGCCGGGTCAGGTTTACGCGGGGGCGCTGGCGGCGTTCGCGGTGCCCTTCTGGGCGGGGGCCCGGGAGCTGGGCTCCGGCACCGCCGGCGGTGTCGCGCTCCTGTCCATGCCCTTGGCCGCGGCGCTGGCGGGCGCTGCCCTGGGCGCCCTGGTGGGCCTGCTCCGGGCGAAGCTGGCGGTGAACGAGATTCTCGTGACCATGATGCTCAACTCCGTGATGTTCTGGCTGGTTTCGGACTTCATCAAGGAGGGCGGTGCGTTCATGAGCGCGACCGCGGAGGGCGAAAGCTTCACGCTCCCGGAGGCCTTCCGCCCCCCCCTCCCGCTGGGCCTACCGCCCAGCGCCTTCCTCGGCTTGGCGGCGGCTGGGGTCGTGGACTTCGTCTTCTTCCGGGCGGCCGCGGGCTACCGCGTCCGCACCTTCGGCCTGAACCCGCAGGCCGCCCGGTATGCCGGGATCGACCCCGTGCGCGTGTCCCTGTGGGTGTTCGTGCTGGGCGGGGCCTTCTCGGGCCTAGCGGGTTACCATTACTTCGCCGCGGTGCCCGGCCTGTACAAGATCCCTACGAACTACGGGTACTACGGCGACCTGTCCTTTTACGGCATCATCTGCGCCCTCATCGCCCGTGGGAGCGCCGTGGGAGCGGTCCCCATGGCGTTGCTGTTCGCCGGCCTGTCCGTGGGGGGGCGCTTCGCTCAGGGGGCTTTGCGCCTGCCCTTCGGAGTGGACTACGCCATCCTGGGCCTGCTGATGACCACCTTCGTGCTCTCGCACCTGGCGGACCGGTACCGGGTGGTGTGGCAGCGTACCGCGCCTGCCCCCACCTCTGCGCCGCCCCGCCCGGAGGGTGTCCGGTGAGCGAGCTAGTGGCCCGGAGCCTGGAAGCGTCCACGGTGTTCCTGCTGGCGGCTTTGGGCGAGCTGGTGAACCAGCGGTCCGGGATCCTCAACGTCGGGCTGGAAGGACTCATGCTGTTCGGCGGGACCGCTGCTTTCCTGGTGGCCCAGTCCACCGGCAGCTACGCGGCGGGACTGGCCGCGGGGATCGCAGTGGGCGGCCTGCTGGGCTGGGTCCACGGCCTGTTCTCCATCCGCCTGCGGGGCGACCAGGTGGTCAGCGGCATGGGCCTGTGGATCCTCAGCTTCGGCCTCACCACCTACCTCGGAAGCCCCCACACCGGCCCCCTCGGCCTGCCGCGCTTCCCGGTGCTTCTGGGCCTGTCCCCCTTCGTGTACTTCGGAATCCTGCTGGTGGTGGCGGTGTGGTTCGTGCTTTCCCGGACGTCGTTGGGGCTCGCGATCCGCTCCGTGGGCGAGAGCCCAGCCGCCGCGGCGGCCTCGGGCGTGAACGTGGCGGGGATCCGGTACCTGTGCGTGGTGTTCGGCGGCGCCCTGGCGGGCCTCGCGGGCGCGGCTTACACCCTCTCGTACAACCCGGTGTGGAACTACAACTTCCTCATGGGTTGGGGATTCGTGAGCCTGGCGCTGGTGTTCTTCTCCATGTGGAACCCGTGGGTTCTCCTAGGCGGATCGGTGCTATTCGGCGCCATGTGGCAGCTGTCCCTGAGTCCGGAGTACGTCCTGCCCGGCGTGCTGTCCCGGTACGTGTGGCGGACGGTCCCCTTCGCGGTGACCATCGCCATCCTCACCGTCATCAGCACGCCGTGGTTCCGGACCCGTTGGGGGCTGGCGAAGCCACAGGCCCTGGGACTTCCGTACGGCGACTGAGACCTGGTGCCCGGAGGGGGATTCGAACCCCCACGGGTTTCCCCACACGCCCCTCAAACGTGCGCGTCTGCCAGTTCCGCCATCCGGGCACGCGGCCGGCCTGGGGACCGGCCAGCCCGATTATAGCCCGACCCCGGACGGGCGGCCAGAGGTCAGCGCACGAACGCCAGGTAGGTGCTGGTGAGGGCGAACAGGACGGCCACCACCGCGGTGGTTCGGGTGAAGAAAGTCTCGCGGGGCCTCGGCCCGTGGAACAGCCGGGCGCTCCCGCCGATGGCTCCGAGACCCTCTCCCTTGGGCCCTTGCAGCAGCACGAGCCCTACGGCCGCCGCGGCCAGGACGAAGTGCAGGATCAACACGACCTTGTCCACGCCCGTCTCCTCCCGATGGGAGTGCCGCGGCCATTCTACCGGGGCCACTTCGTTCCCGCAACCGGCGGGGCTGGAGACCCGCTGCCCCCAGCTCCTTGAACTGCGGGTATGCGGAACAGAAGCGGGGACATGGCTAGGGGCCAGTCGCCCGGGCGGCCAGCTGGACGATCCCCACGAACTCCTCCGGATCCAGGCTCGCCCCGCCCACCAGGGCGCCGTCCACCTCGGGCTGCTGCAGGAACTCCGCCGCGTTGCGGGTGCTCACGCTGCCGCCGTACTGGACACGGGTGGCGTCCGCGGCGGAACCGAAGCGGCCCCGCAGCCAGGTACGGATGAGCCCACTCACGCGGTTCGCCTCCTCCCCCGTGGCCGCGTGTCCGGTCCCGATCGCCCACACGGGCTCGTAGGCGACCACGAGGCGCGCCACGTCCTCCGCGGAGAGGTCTGCGGTCGCCTCCGCCAGCTGGTCGGTGACGCGGGAGTCCGTGAGGCCTGCCTGCCGTTCCTCCAGGGTCTCGCCCACGCACACGATGGGCACCAGACCCGCGTCGAACGCCGCCCGAACCTTGCGCCGCACCCGGTCGTCGGTCTCGCCGAACAGCCGCCGCCGCTCGGAGTGCCCCACGATGACGTACGCGCAGCCCACCTCCACCAGCATGGGGGGCGACACTTCCCCCGTGAACGCCCCCTGGCGCTCCCAGTGCAGGTTCTGGGCACCCAGCCGCACCGCGGTCCCCTGCAGGAGGCGGCCTACGGTCTCCAGGGCGGTGTACGGCGGGCAGAGCACCACCTCCACGCCCTCCATGACAGCCAGGCGGGGCAGGGCTGCCTCCACGAACGCCCCGGCCTCCGCCCGCGTCTTGTGCATCTTCCAGTTGGCGGCTACCAGGGGTGTGCGCACGGGCTACCGGTCCTGCAGGACCCGAATCCCCGGCAGCTCCTTACCCTCCAGGAACTCCAGGGTAGCGCCTCCGCCTGTGCTCACGTGGTCGAAGCGTTCCAGCAGGCCGAACTGATCCACCGCGGCCGCGGTGTCCCCTCCGCCCACCACGGTGACCCCGGGACACCGGGCCACCGCTTCCGCCACACGCCGGGTACCCTCCGCGAAGGGTTCCAGCTCGAACACCCCCATGGGTCCGTTCCACACCACCAGCCGCGCGCCCTCCACCACCTGCGCGAACCGCCGTGCCGTGGCCGGTCCGATGTCTAGGCCCATCCACCCCTCCGGGATCTCGCCCGCCGGGACCACGCGCCTGGGCGCCTCGGCGCTGGGCCGCTCCGCCGCCACCACGTCCTCCGGCAGCAGCAACTCCACGCCCCGCGCCTGCGCCCGTTCCATCAGCTCCCGCGCCAGCTCCAGCTTGTCCTCCTCCACCACCGAGCGCCCCACACCGGAACCACACGCCTTCAGGAAGGTATAGGCCATCCCCCCTCCCACCAGCACCGCGTCCACGCGTTCCAGGAGGTTGCTGAGGACCCCGATCTTGTCGGAGACCTTCTTGCCGCCCAGCACCGCCACGAAGGGGTGGTCGGGGTTCTCCAGAAGGCGGCTGAGGTAGCGGATCTCCTTCTCCATGAGAAGGCCCGCCACCGCGGGCAGGTACCGGGCTACGCCTACGGTGGAGGCGTGGGCCCGGTGGGCGGTGCCGAACGCGTCGTTCACGTACAGATCCGCCAACCGGGCCAGACGGGCGGCAAAGTCGGGATCGTTGGCCTCTTCCTCGGGGTGGAAGCGCAGGTTCTCCAGCAACACCACGTCCCCCGGCTGCATCCGCGCCACCGCCGCCTCCACCTCCGGGCCCACACAGTCCGGCAGGACCTGCACCGGCCGGGCCAACAGCTGTGCCAGCCGCTCGCCCACGGGGGCCATCCGCAGGCTGTCCACCACGCGCCCGCCGGGGCGGCCCAGGTGAGACATCAGGACCACCGCGGCGCCGCGGTCGAGCAGGTACTGCACGGTGGGTAACGACTCCCGGATGCGCCGGTCGTCCGTCACCCGGCCCCGTTCATCCAGCGGAACGTTGAAGTCCACCCGGACCAGCACCCGCCGGCCCGCCACGTCCACGTCCCGGATCGTCCGCTTCTCCATCCCCGCAGCCTCTCCGCCAGCCGACTGCCGAGGCCCCGGCCCCTAGACCCCCCGCTCCGCCATGTACCGAGCCAGGTCCGCCACGCGGCAGGCATAGCCCCACTCGTTGTCGTACCAGGACACCACCTTCACCAGGTTGCCGCCCACCACCAGGGTATCCAGACCACTGAAGATGGAGGACCGGGAGTCCCCCTTCAGGTCGCTGCTCACCAGGGGCTCCTCTGTGTAGCCGAGGATTTCTGGGATCCGTTCCTCCGCCCACCGGCGGACGGCGGCGTTCACCTCCTCCCGCGTCACCTGGCGCCGCAGGAGCACCGTGAAGTCGATGACGGAGACCGTGGACACGGGCACCCGGAAGGCCATCCCCGTGAACTTCCCCTGGAGCTCGGGGATCACCAGCCCCACCGCCCGCGCAGCCCCCGTTTCCGACGGGACGATGTTCATGGCCGCGGCGCGTGCGTCCCGGGGGTCCTTGGCGGCCACGTCCAGCAGCCGCTGGGAGTTGGTGTACGCGTGCACCGTGGTGAGGATCCCCTTCTCGATGCCGAACTCCTCGTGCAGAACCCGCGCCACCGGCGCCAGCCCGTTGGTGGTGCACGATGCGTTGGACACGATCCGGTGGCGGGCGGGGTCGTAGCGGTCCTCGTTCACCCCCAGGACGACGGTGAGGTCCTCGTTCTTGGCCGGGGCGGAGATGATCACCCGCTTCGCGCCGGCGTCCAGGTGCGCCCGCGCCTTCTGGGCGTCGGTGAACAGCCCGGTGGACTCCACCACCAGCTCCACGCCCACCTCCCGCCACGGGATCCTCCCCGGGTCGCGCTCCGCGAACACGCGGACGGGGTGCCCATCGATGGCGATCTCCCCATCCCGGACCTCCACGGTCCCCGGGTACACGCCGTAGTTGGTGTCGTACTTGAACAGGTACGCGTTCATCTGGGCGTCCACCAAGTCGTTGATCGCCACCACCTCCAGGGTGTCCGAACACCTCTGGAGCATGGCCCTCAGGACCTGCCGGCCGATCCGGCCGAATCCATTGATCCCCACCCGCACGGTCATGGTTTCACCTCCCTTCGGATGCTCCGCTACCGCTCACCGCCACGGGCTCCCGCGTGAACCCTCGGAGGAGGTCCCGGCGGATGAAGCTCACGTTGTTGAAGATCCGCATGCTGAACACGATCACCGCCCCGAGGTACACGTCGACGCCGAGCAGGTCTCCGATGGCGGTCAGGAGGGCCGCGAAGGAGGTGTTCACCACAAAGCCGCTGGTGAACACTACCAGGTCGAACCGTCCCTCGAGCTGCGCCCGCAGCCCCCCCAGGAGGGTGTCCAAAGCCGCCAGCACCGCGATGGCGGTGTACTTCACTAAGCCCAGAGGGATCTCCACACCCACCAGCAGGCCCAACAGCACCCCCGCCGCTAGCCCCCCTAACGGAAGCCACATCCGCGACCCCTCCCTCCGTTTGCCCTGAAAGTCAGGCTCAGCGATCCGCCCGCGCAAACCGGAACTGGAAGCCGCCCCGGTACGCGGGGACCCGCAGGTCCGCGGACCGGGTCACCCGCACGGGGAACTGGAACGCCCGCAGGGTGGCCAGGGGGCTGTCCTCGGCCTCCAGGGCTGTGAGCAGGGCCTCAGGATCGCCCAGGGCCACGATCACGTAGGGCGGTGCCAGCCGCCTCGCGTTACACAGGATCGTGGTCCCCACACAGCTCAGACCCGTGGTGGAAACCACCCGTTCCCCGTTGACCGCTACGGCCTCCGCTCCCGCTGCCCAAAGGGTCGCCACCACGGCCTGGACGTCGGTGTAGTGGATCAGGACCAGGTTGGGGTCGTCGCCCGGCTGCAGGCGCTGAGGGCTGTCCCGGAGCTCCACCACCACCCCGGGGCCCCGAAGGGCCTCCACCCCGCTGGCCAGCCTCAGCGCCTCTAGCCGGCGCCGCAGCTCCCGCTGCGCCCCCTGGTTGCGGGTGGCCGCTTCCTCGTAACGGGCCAGCTGCGCCCGCAAGCTGGCGATCTCGTCCTCCAGCCGCTCCCGGTGGCGGCTTTGCTCTTGGAGGAGGAACGCCAGCTCCTCGAGCCGCTGGGAGGGGATCCGAAGGCTGGCGCGGATGGACCGCTCCGCCTTGAGCTGCCAGGTTACCAGCAGCCCGGCGGCCAGGAGGGCTGCCGTGAGGACCAGCTGGAGCCGCGTCGGCCGCACGCCCCTAGACCGCCCCGGGCTCCCTTCCATGGGTTCGCTGCGGGTCGACACGCCTCTAGTATAGCGGCTGCGCCCGCGCGGCCTCAGGCCTGGCGTGCCTCCAGCTTCTTCTTGATCCGCTTGAGCCGGAACACATCCTCCCGGGCCCGCTGCTCCAGCACGTCGTTAATGTACCGGATCTCCGCCCGGATCCTGGGGATCACGATCTGCTCGAGGGCGTTCACCCGACGGGTGGTCTTCTTGATCTCCTCCCCGATCTTGCGCAGCCGCAGCTCGGTGCTCGCCACCTGCAGGATGGCGTTCAGCACCTCCTCGAAAGCCTCCTGGCTCTCGAGGGTTCGCACGCTGGTGGCGGTAGGGCTCAGGCCCCGTTCCAGGAACGACCGGCGGACGCGGTGGCTGTGCACCTCGGGCACCTTGATGCCCCAGATGTTGCGGATCTCTACGTCCACCATCACGGGCCGACGTTCCGTCAGGGCAGCAGCCTCCAGGGCCTGACGCCCATCCACCGCCTTTGCCAGGCTCAGGATCACGTAGGCCTTCTCGGAGACCGCGTTCAGCCGCTCCCGGGCCTCCAGGGCCTGACGCACCACCTGGAAGAACTCCGACACCAGGGCGTCCCGCTTGCGCTTGAGCAGGTCCACCCCCTGCTGCGCCACGCGCAGCTGGTTCTTCCGCTGCAGGAGGTTCATCCGGGTCGGGCTGACGAGTTCCGGCATGGCGACAGCCCCCTTAGCTCCTACGCCGGCGCGCCTAGCGCCGGGACAGGCGCTCCTCCTCCGCCCACAGCTGCTCCACCGCCTCGCCGAAGTAGTACTTCTCCACGTGGTCCTGCTTCACGCGCTTCAGCTCCGCCCTGGGGAGCAGCGACAGGAGCTTCCAGCCCAGGTTCAGGGTCTCCTCGATGCTCCGCTCTGTGTTGCCCTGGTTGAGGAACTCCCGTTCGAAGGCGTCGGCGAAGCGCAGGTACAGCCGGTCCCGCTCCGTCAGGGCCTCCTCTCCGATGATGGCCACCAGCCGCCGGAGATCCACCCCGTTGGCGTACGCGCTGAACAGCTGGTCCTTCAGCCCCGCGTGGTCCTCCCGGGTCCGGCCCGGGCCGATGCCGTCGTTCATCAACCGGGACAGGCTCGGGAGCGGGTTGATGGGCGGGTAGATCCCCTGCCGGTGCAGGGCCCGGCTCAGCACGATCTGTCCCTCGGTGATGTAGCCCGTCAGGTCGGGGATGGGGTGGGTGATGTCGTCGTCGGGCATGGTCAGGATCGGCAGCTGGGTCACCGACCCCTTCCGTCCCTGGATCCGACCCGCCCGCTCGTAGATGGTCGCGAGGTCCGTATACATGTAACCGGGGTACCCCCGCCGCCCGGGGATCTCCTCCCGCGCGGCGCCGATCTCCCGCAGGCTCTCACAGTAGTTGGTCATATCGGTGAGGATCACGAGGACCTGCTTGTCCAGCTCGAAGGCCATGTACTCCGCGGTGGTCAGGGCCAGCCGGGGGGTCATGAGGCGCTCGATGGTGGGGTCGTCCGCTAGGTTCAGGAACACCACGCTGCGCGACAGGGCCCCCGTGGCCTCGAACTGCTCGATGAAGTACGCCGCCTCCCGCTGGGTGATCCCCATGGCGGCGAACACCACCGCGAACTCCTCCTCCTCCCCCAGCACCTTCGCCTGCCGGGCGATCTGCGCCGCGATCTCGTTGTGCGGTAGGCCCGCCCCCGAGAAGATGGGCAGCTTCTGGCCCCGCACCAGGGTGTTCAGCCCGTCGATGCTACTGATCCCGGTCTGGATGAACTCCTGGGGCCGCTGTCGGGCCACGGGGTTGATGGGAGATCCGATGATGGGCAGGCGTTTCTCCGGGATGATGGGCGGCAGCCCGTCAATGGGCTCCCCGCGTCCGTTGAACCGCCGGCCGATGATCTCCGGGCTCACCCCGAAGCGGGCCACGTCCTCCCGCAGGCTCACCGAGGTCCGGGCTACATCCAGGCCCGTGGTCTCCTCGAACACCTGGATGACCGCGTGCTGCCGGGACACCTCGATGACCTGCCCCCCCCGGACACTGCCGTCAGGCAGGTGGATGTTCACGATGGCGCCGTAGGCCAGGTCCTGGGCCCCTTCCACGAACAGCAGGGGTCCGGAGATGTACGAGATGGACTGGTAACGTTTGGTCGCCAGTTCCATGGCCGTTCGCCTCCCCGACTCAGTGCGCGCCCGCGGGCTCCCGGAACGCTTCCGCCATCCTGCGGAGGAACTCCTCCGTGTAGGCGGGGAACCGGTCCGCGGGCACCTCCTTCATCCGCGCGATCTCCTGGATCTGCGGCAGGTTCAAGATCTCATCCATGGAGACGCCGCGCCGGAGGGCCGCACTCGCCTCATCGTAGAAGCTCAGGATCGCCTTCAGGATCCCGTACGACTTGATGGGCGGGCAGTAGGCGTCCACCTCGGAGAAGGCGGACTGCTGGAGGAAGTCCTCCCGGAGCATCTTGCCCGCCTCGATGACCAGGCGCTGGTCGTCCTGCAGGGCGTCCGGCCCCACCAGCTGCACGATCTCCTGCAGCTCGGCCTCTTTCTGGAGCAGGGCGGAGGCCCGCTCCCGCAGCGCCTCGAAGTCCTCGGGCAGGTTCTGACGATACCAGTCCCGGAACAGGGGCGTGTACAGGCTGTAGGACCGCAGCCAGTGGATGGAAGGGAAGTGGCGCCGGTTCGCGAGCCCTGCGTCCAGGGACCAGAAGGTGCCCACGATCCGCAGGGTGGCCTGGGTGACGGGCTCGGAAAGGTCTCCCCCGGGAGGCGAGACCGCGCCGATGACGGTGATGGCGCCGCGCCGCTCCGGCCGGCCCAGGCACACCACCCGGCCCGCCCGCTCGTAGAAAGCCGCCAGGCGGCTGGACAGGTAGGGCGGGTAACCCTCCTCCGCGGGCATCTCCTCCAACCGGCTGGAGATCTCCCGCATGGCCTCCGCCCACCGGCTGGTGGAGTCCGCCATCAGGGCGACCTTGTACCCCTGGTCCCGCCAGTACTCAGCCATGGTGATCCCCGTGTACACGCTCGCCTCCCGGGCGGCCACGGGCATGTTGCTCGTGTTGGCGATGATGATGGTCCGCTCCATCAGGGGTCGGCCCGTACGGGGGTCTTCCAGCTCCGGAAACTCGTCCAGCACGTGGGTCATCTCGTTGCCGCGCTCCCCACAGCCGACGTAGATGATCACGTCCGCGTCGGCCCACTTCGCCAGGGTCTGCTGCATCACGGTCTTCCCGCTCCCGAAGGGGCCCGGAATGGCCGCCGTCCCCCCCATGGCCACGGGGAACAGCACGTCGATGATCCGCTGCCCGGTCACCAGGGGCTCCCGGGGATCCAGCCTTCGGGATGCGGGCCGCGCCAGCCGCACGGGCCAAGTGTGCATCAGCCGGAGCTCCCGGCCGTCCTCCAGGCGGGCCACCACGTCCGTCACGGTGAACTCCCCCTCCCCGATCTCCGCCACCCGCGACGGCCGCGCCTCGGGCGGGACCAGGATACGGTGCGCGAAGCCGAACTCCTGCACCTCCCCAATCACGTCCCCGGGGCCCACCTCCTGGCCTATGGACACCGTGGGGCGGAAGGGCCAACGCCGCTGCCGGTCCAGCGCCGGGGCCACCGCACCCCGCCGGATGAAGTCGCCCTGCTGGCTGCGGACCGCCGGCAGCGGCCGCTGGATCCCGTCGAAGATGTTGCTCAGCAGCCCCGGCCCCAGCTCCACCGCCAGCGGCAGACCGGTGCTCTCCACCGGCTCGCCCACCAAAAGGCCCGAGGTGTCCTCGTACACCTGGATGAAGGCGGTGTCCCCGCTGAGCCGGATGATCTCCCCCACCAGCCGCTCGTTGCCGACGCGGACGATGTCGTACATCCGGGCCCCCCGCATCCCGCGGGCGATCACCGCCGGACCCGCGATCCTCACGATCTCGCCCTGCATGGCCACCGCCTCCTTCCTGGACCTCCTTCAGCGCAGCTTCACGTAGAACCCGATGTGCTCCTTCACCAGCCGGGCGATGTAGTCCTCGCCGGACTCCAGCCGGGCCCGCGCTGCCGGGAACGGGACCACTACCGGCAGGTCCCGCCCCCGCAGGACCCGAGCGACATCCCCCTCCACCCCTTCCAGCAAGGCCTCGTTCACCGCTACCAGCCCGTAGTCCCCCCGCACCAGTTCTCGGAGCACCGCCACCGCATGCCGGGGCTCCTCCGCCTCGAACACGTCCGCCCCCGCCAGGCGGAACCCCGTGGCCGTCTCCGCGTCCGTGATCACCGCCACCCGGTACGCCATCGCCTACACCAGCGCCATCTCCCTGCGGACCAAGTCCCGCGGGATCCCCACCGCCTTGCTGCGCGCAATCAGCCGCAGGTTCCGCACCTCGTTGGCCAGCAGAGTCAGGTAGCCGACCACCACGTCCACGCCGAGAGGGTCACCCAGGTACAGGTCCGCCATCCGCCGGGTCGCCTCGTGCTCCAGCCACCGCTCCACCTCCGCCGGGGTACGCCCCTCCGGTTGGATGCCCCGGGCTCGGATCTCCCGGATCCCCACCGCCGCGGTGTTGGGGTCCGCCAGGTTGCGGAACACCTCTCGCGTGACCACCGCGCCGCCTTCCAGGAAGAAGCGCTCTCGCTGCTCCGGGGTCAGGTCCGGGAGCTGCTGGAGTTTGAAGGCCGTCTTCACGTTGGTGAAGTCGACGTGGGTGCGCACCAGCTCCGCCACCCGGGACGCGTCGTACCCACGCCCCCGCGCGGCCTGCAGGGCCCAGGCGTAGTACGCCCGGTCTAGGGCCAGCTCCAGGACCAGGAGGTCCTTGGAGGCCTGGTACTCCGCCAACGCCGCCGTCAGGGCCTCGGCCAGGGGGTGGCCCCACGTGGCCAGGGTGGCCACCACCGCGGGCACGTCCGGCTGCTGCAACAGCTCCCGCAGCCGGACGTCTGAAAGCTCCGCTGCGGGGACCAGAGTGGGCTCCACCGCCTCCGGAGGGTATCCCGCGTGCTTGGCCCGCAGTACCGCCCGCAGGTTATGCACGTCCCACTGCATCAGCAGCACCTGGATCAGGGTCCGGGGCTTGCCGTCCGCGAAGGACAGCACCCGCCGCGCCGCCTTCTGGAAGGCCCGCGCCAGCGCTTCGTCCACCGCCCGCAGCCCTTGGTACCGGGTCAGGGCCTCCTGCAGCTCGGGCCCGTAGGGCGTGTGGACCAGGGCCTGCAGGAACGCGTCCAGGTCCGGGAGGCTCAAGAGCTCCTCCAGCCTCCCCGGCGGGAGGAGCCGGGAGCGCATCCCCTTCACGCGGGCGTTGATGTACCCGAAGTCCGCCGGCACCTACCCCTCCCAGAGGACGGCCGCCACGTCGGACAGCAACAGCTGCTGGGCCCGGCGCAGGCGCGAAGCCAGGGTGTTCTCCACCACGAACCGACCGTCCTCGCTGGAAACCCGCACCCCGCCTTTCAGGGCCGGATCCGCGTTCACCCGCACGAGGTGGAGGCCTAGCTCCCGCGCAGCGGTCTCCACCGCGTGCACGTCCCGCTCCGCGCAGTCCACCACCACGGGCCCGTTGAACCCTTCGGCCGCTTCCCGGAGCAGGCCCCGGAGGATCGGTCCGTAGCGAGCCGGATCCTGGGTGATTCGCTCCAGCTCCGCGGCCGCGCGGCGGAACACCTCCTGCAGCTGTTGGTCCTTCGCCTCCAGGATCTTCGAGGCGGCGCGCAGCTGAGCAACTCCCCGCGCCCGGACCCGGGCGGCCTCTACAGCCTCAGCCACCCGCTGGCGTTGCGCCTCCAGCAGCGCCTGGGCCTCCGCCTGTGCCTGTCGGACCAGCCCCTCCGCCTGCTCTCGCGCCTGGCTCAGCAGGCGCTGTCGCTCCGCCTCCGCCTCACGCTCGAGCAGGTCGATCAACTCCGAGGCCATGGGGAGCTAGATGCGGCCGATCAGGAAGAAGGCCACCAGGAAGCCCAGGATGATCATGGTCTCCGGCAGGGCCAGGAAGACCAGCATGAGGCCTCCGATCTCCGGGCGCTCCGCCATAGCGCCGGCCGCCGCCGCCCCGATCCGGGACTGGGCCCACGCGGTTCCCAGAGCACCGAACGCCACCGACAGCGCGGCCGCGATTCCCAGCAGCCCGGCCCGCACGCCATCCCCGGCCCGCGGGGCCGCCTCCGGAGCCTCCGCCGCCAGCGCGGGCAACCCCGCCGCGGCCACCACCAGCACCGCCAGCACCACGACCCACCAGGTGTTACGCATCCTGTTGTTCACCTCCCTGTCCGTTGGAATGGTCGGTATGGTTGTCCGGTCTCCTCGTGGTACTTCACCTTGGTGAAGAACTCCACCCAGTGCAGACGCGCCGGCTGGATCACGTGTCCCACGATGGTGAACACGAAGAACAACACCTGAGCCAGGGCGGAGATCAGCGACGCCACCACCGTCCCCACCAGGCCACTCAGGCCGAAGGTCTCCGCCATGCTGGGCCCCAGTTCGTTGGCCGCTGTCGCGAGGGCCGCCGCGGCGAGCCCGAAGGCCATGAGCCGCGCGTGGCTCAGGACGTGGCCGAACGCGGTGGCGGACTCCAGGAACCACATGGGGTTGGCTGCCCGGAAGGCCAGACCCAGCCCGAACACCGCCACCGCGGCCCACAGGAACGACCAGCTCACAGGGACCACCCCCGCCGGCAGGAGGCCCGACAGCCCCCCGAGCAGCAGGAGCACCCACGTGAGGGTCAGCACCATCACCGCGCTCTCGAAGATCCCACGGAGGTTCCGGTGTCGGACGGCCTGCGCCAGGTGCCCCAGCAGCCCGCCGTAGATCATCCCCATCCCGAGCAACACGATGAGCTGGAAGTACAGGTCCCGCTGGGCCCGCACCCGGTCGAAGAGGGGGTGGACATGGAACAACAGCTCCGGCAGGTTCCCAAACACCTCCGCGTACAGCGCGCCGAAGACCATCACCCAGAACGCGATCACCCGGACGATCCACGACACCGCCTGCAGGGTGTCGGGGGCCAGGCGCAGATTCAGCAGGTTCACCTCAAGGGGCTGGCCCTGCCGGGCACGGTTCCGCATCCACCACCCCAGGGCGAAGAACAACGCTCCGTAGCCCACATCACCGATCACCAACCCCACGAACAGGGGGAAGGTGACCGCCAGCAGGGGGCTGGGATCCCAAGTGCCGTACCGGGGCGGCCGGAAGATGGAGAGGAGGAGCTGAAAGGGCCGCACCGGCGGAGCGTTTTCGAGGGCTACGGGGACGTGGGCGGCCTCCTCGTGGTCGTGCGGGTCCACGGGACTGTCCACCACCACCACGTGGTCCCCGAACCGCTGCCGGAGGGCCGCCCGCAGCCGCGGCACCTCCCGCGTGGGCACCCAGCCGTGGACGACGAACGCGTACCGCGACTGGGCGAAGCTCGGGAGGACCTCCAGCTTGGCCAGCTCGTCCCGCAGCCGCGCTTCCACGGCCTGCACGGTCCCCCGGGCTCTCCGGCTGAGGGCCTCCAGGCGCCGCTGGCAGTCCGACACCACCCGGGGGAGCTCCTCCCGCATCCGGGCCATCTCCTGCACGGCCTCCGCGGCCGGGCGATCCGCGAAGCGGGCGGGCAGCCGGAGCTCCGTGATCCCGGCGCGCTGCAGGAAGGACCGAACGGCCTCCCCATCCCGGCGGTGGAAGGCCACCACCACGCCGATGGTCTTCTCGTCGATCTGCCGCGACACCACCTCCACGCGACCGCCGGTGATCCGGTCCAGCTCGCGCTGCAGCGCGGCCACCGCGGGCATCGCCTTGCCTCGGAGTACGAAGCCGTACGTCTCGAAGTGGCGGCTCCCCCGCAACGCCGCCAGCAGCGGCGACAGCACGCGCACCGCCCCCTCGTATGACCGGACCAGCTCCAACTCCTCCTCCGCCTCCCGGCGCTGGCGCACCAGCTCCCGGGCCTCCCGTTCCACCGGTTCCAGCAGGGCCTCCAGCTCGTCCAGGCTTCGATCCTGAAGGCTCGGAATCTCCACAGGCCCCACCCGCGGCAGCAGCTCCAGCAGTCCCTTGGAGCGTGCCAGCAGGGCCTCCAGCCGCCGCTGCAACGCCTCCTCCTGGCTGCCCGGCTCCACTGGCCGCAGCTGCGGGACCTCTTCCGCCTCCACGCGGTCCACGTGCATCAGTCCCAGCTGCTGGATGGCGTCCGTCACCTCGCCCAGCAGCCACTTGGGCCCCAGGAGGATGACGCGGCTCATCTCCACGATCATGGCTCCAAGCCCCGCAGGACGGCAGCTACCACCCGGCGCACCGCCGCTTCCAGATTCCGCTGCGCGCTCTGGCGGACCCGCTCCACCTCCTCCTCCGCCCGCCGGAGCTCCTCCTCCTCCGCCGCGCGCGCCTCCACCGCGGCCCGCTCCCGCGCCTCCCGCTCCAGCCGGGCGGCCTCCTCCTGAGCTCGAGCTCGGATGCGCGCGGCCTCTGCTTCGGCCTCCTTCACCAAGCGGTCCGCCTCCGCGCGGGCCTCCACGAGACGCTGCTCCAGCTCCCGCTCCTTCTCCGCAAGCAACTCCAGAACGTTCGGCCGCTGGCGGTCGTGGCCCTCAGCCATGCTGCCCTTCCTCCTTCGTCCCGCGCCCCTCGCTTCGTGGATGCGGAAAGCCGCAGGCGCACCGCGGTGAGACGAGCCGCCCAAGCACGCAAACGGCGGCTCCCGCCGCGCCGACCCGGCGCCGGGATACCGCCCAAATTATCCTACCACAGTTCCGCCAGTCCGACACCGCCCCTCCGGAGTCCGGCCCGCCAGCCGCAGGTACGCTGTTCGCGAGCCCCCCTAGCTCCCCAGCAGCCGCCGGGCCACCTCCACGAACGTCACCAGCGGCTGCGGGTACACGCCCGCTGCCAGCGTGCCGATCAGGGCCACCAGCACACCCGCCCGCAGTCCGGCGGAGACCGAGACCGGTCCGGGAGCTGCTGGCGGCATGAGGTACAGGGCCCGCAGCACGCCCACGTAGTAATACAGGGACACTACGCTGTTGGCCACCGCGAGCGCCGCAAGCCACAACAGGCCCGCATCCACCGCGGCTGCGAACAGGTAGAACTTCCCGAAGAAGCCCGCGGTGGGCGGGATGCCTGTCAGCGACAACATGAAGACCACCATGGCCGCCGCCACCCAAGGCGCCCGCTGGCTCAGCCCCGCATGGTCGGGGATCTCGTCGGAGCCCGTCCCCTCCGCCGCCACCATGGCCACGAAGAACGCTCCCAGATTCATGAACAGGTACGCCAGCAGGTAGTACAGTAAGCCCTGCAGGGCCCAGGGTGACCTCCACGCGGCGAAGGCGATCAGGACGTAGCCCGCATGCGCGATGCTGGAGTACGCCAGCATCCGCTTCAGGTTGTGCTGCAGCAGCGCCAGCAGGTTGCCCACGGTCATGGTCACCGCGCTCAGGGCCGCCAGCAGCACCGGCCAATTCACCTGTTCCAGGGGAACCCCGACGCTCAGCGTGCGCACCAGGGCTGCGAAACCGGCCGCCTTGGGCCCCACGGACAGGAAGGCGGTGATGGGCGTGGGCGCGCCCTCGTACACGTCCGGGGTCCACTGGTGGAAGGGGACCATGGACACCTTGAACCCGAACCCGGCCAGGGCCATCCCCACCGCCAGGAACGCGGCAGGGCCGGCCCGCTCGAGCCGGGCCGCGATGTCGTACAGGATGGTGCTGCCCGTCAGGCCGTACAGGAGGGAGAACCCGTAGGCCATCACCCCGGTGGTAGCCGCACCGTACAGGAAGTACTTCACCCCCGCCTCATTGCTCTTCGGGTCCCTCTTGAGGAACCCGGCCAGGAGGTAGGAGCTCAGGGACACAAACTCGATGCTGAGCAGGAGCAGGATCAGGTCCGAGGCGCTGGCCATCAGCATCAGCCCCACCCCTGCGAACAGGAGGAGGCTGAACACCTCTCCCAGGTGCGGAGTCCTGCCGGGGAAGTAGTCCAAGCTCACCAGCGCCACCAGGGCCACCGCCGCCACGGCCACCAGCTTGAAGTACACCGCGAAAGCGTCCACCGTGTACGTGTCCGCGAAGACGCGGACCCCTGGAGCCCCCAGGCCGCCCAGGTCCGTCAGCAGGACCGCGCAGGCGGCCCCGGCGGCCACCAGGGAAGCCAGGGCGACCCCCCCCAGCCACCGCTTCCGGTCCGCAGGGACCAGCAGGTCCGCCCCCACCACGGCCACGGCCGCGGCAGCCAGGATCAGCTCCGGGACCAGCCACCTCAGGTCCGCCCAGTTCATCGCAGCATCGCCACCAGCTGGCTGCTGGTGAGGTTGATGATGTCCAGCAACGGCTTGGGATAGATCCCGAACACGATCATGAGGACCACCAGAGGGAACAGCGTCCAAGCCTCCCGGCGGTCCAGGTCCGGCAGGTTCGCCCACCGCGGGTTGGTGGGCCCCAGGAAGATCCGCTGGATCGTCCACAGGAAGAAGGCGGCGGTGATCACCACGCCGAGGGCCGCCAGGGCGGTGAACACCGGGATGATGCTGAACGAGCCCACGAAGATGAGGAACTCCGCCACGAAGCCCATGAGCCCCGGCAGCCCCAGGGAGGCGAACATCGCGGTGATGGACACGGCCCCGTACTTCGGGAGCACCGCCCACAGTCCCCCGAAGTCGTCCACCCCCCGGGTGTGGGTGCGGTCGTCGTAGATCACGCCCACCACCAGGAACAGGGCCCCCGTGATGATCCCGTGGGCCAGCATCTCCATGGTGGCGCCGTTCAGGGCCGTGGCCGCCGCGTCCGCCAGCTCCGGCCGGCCGTAGGCGTAAGCCGCCGCGGCCACCGCCAGCATCACGTAGCCCATGTGGTTCACCGAGGAGTAGGCCACCAGCTTCTTGAGGTCTGCCTGGGCCATGGCGACCAGGGCGCCGTAGATCACCCCGATCACCGCCAGGGTGGCGATGAGCAACGCGTGCTGGCGGAACACCTCCGGGAACAGGGGCAGGCTGAACCGCACGAACCCGTACGTGCCGAGCTTCAGCAGGATGGCAGCCAGGATCACGCTCCCCGCGGTGGGGGCCTCCACGTGCGCGTCCGGCAACCACGTGTGGAAGGGCCACATGGGCACCTTGATGGCGAAGGAGAGGAAGAAGCCCCAGAAGGCCAGCTGGGTCAACAGGCCCGTGCCCGCCAGCGGACGCTGCCGGATGATCTCCAGCACGTCAAACGTCCGCTGGCCCGGCGGCAGGTGGAAGTACAGGAGCAGGATGCCCAGCAACATGGCCAGGGATCCCACCAGGGTGTACAGGAAGAACTTGATGGCGGCGTACTCCCGCCGGGGCCCGCCCCAGATCCCGATGAGGAAGTACATGGGGACGAGGGTCAACTCCCAGAACACGTAGAAGAGGAAGAAGTCCAGAGCGAAGAACACTCCCAGCATCCCGGTCTCGAGGAGCAGGAACAGGAGGTTGTACTCCTTCACCCGGTGGGTCTCCCGGAAGGAGTACAGGACCGACAGCACCGTGAGGAGCGTCGTGAGCAACGCGAGGACCAGGCTGAGTCCGTCCACTCCGACCTTGTACTGAATGCCCACCGCGGGGATCCACGCGGCCTGCTCCACGAGCTGGATCTCCCGGCGCCCGAACTCGAACTGCGGCAGGATCAGCAGGGAGGCCACGAAGGTGGCCAGGGTGAACCCGAGCGTGACCCTGCGGATCCGGTCAGCGTCCTCCTTGGGGAGGAACAGCAACACCAGTGCGCCCGCGAGGGGCAAAAACAGGGTAAGGGTCAGGATCGGCATCCCTCGACTCCCGGATTCCAGATTCGCAGGCTTCGCACCGGACCGTTCAGAGCCTCCACAGACTCACCACCACGATGATCACCAGCCCCGCCGCGGCCACCAGGACGTAGTTGTACGCGCGGCCGGTCTGCAGGGGGCGCAGTACGATCCCCAACCCCCGGGTGAGCCACCCGACCAGGTTCACCAGCCCGTCCACCACGTAGGTGTCGAACAGCCGGTGCAGGCGGCTCACCAGCACCGTCACCCAGCCCACCAGGTTGACGAGCCCGTCCACCACGTGGAGGTCGAACCACCGCAGCCCCGCAGCCAGAGCGAGGCCGCCGCGTACGAACACCCACGCGTAGAGGGTGTCGATGTACATCCGGTTGCGGAGGAAGGGGTACAGGGGCCCGACCCACGCGCGCACCTGGTCGCTGCGGACCCACCGGACGCCGTACACCACCCACGCCACCCCGATCCCCGCCAGCGCCACCGCCAGGGAGCGAAACGCCAGGGGCCACGAGAAACTGGGCGCGCGGATGCCCGCCTCCTCGAAGCCCTCGAACCTGAGGAAGTGGTGGATCCAGGATCCCCCCTCGGGACCGGTGCCCGGGATCCCCACGAACCCCGCCACGAGGGCGAAGAAGGCCAACACCATCAGAGGGACGGTCATCACGGCAGGGCCCTCGTGAGGCCCGTGGTGCGCCTGGTGCCCGTGGTGAGGGCCGTGGACTCCAGCCCGCGCGTAGTCTTCCGGCAGCCACGGGTCGGGCTCCGGCTGCTCGGGCCCCCGGTAGCGGCCGAAGAAGGCGTAGGCGACCAGCCGGGACATGTACAGGGCCGTGAGGAACGCCGCCGCGGTCAGGAGGGTGTAGATCGCGGGGTTATGGTGGTACGCCTCCAGCAGGATCTCGTCCTTGCTCCAGAAGCCCGCAAAGGGGAACACCCCCGCCAGTGCCAGGAATCCCGCCAGGAAGGTCCAGAAGGTGACGGGCATGGAACGCCAGAGACCGCCCATCTCCTTGATGTTGTTGGTGTGCACCGCGTGGATCACGCTGCCCGCCGCCAGGAACAGCAGGGCCTTGAAGAAGGCGTGGGTCAGGAGGTGGAACAGCCCCGCCGTGTAACCCAGGACGCCCAGGCCGGCCATCATGAAGCCCAGCTGGCTGATGGTGGAGTACGCCAGGATGCGTTTGATGTCGTCCTGCGCGAGGGCGATCAGCCCAGCCATGAGAGCCGTCACGGTTCCCACCCACGCCACCCACGCCAGAGCCTCGTGGTGGGGGGTGAAGAAGAACAGGGGATACGCGCGTCCCACCAGGTAGACCCCTGCCGCCACCATGGTAGCCGCGTGGATCAGGGCAGACACAGGGGTGGGGCCTTCCATGGCGTCGGGCAGCCACACGTGCAGAGGGAACTGGCCGCTCTTCCCGATGGGCCCGCCGAAGATCAACAACGCGGTCAGGGTGACCAGGGGGATCTCCCACGGACCCAGACGGACCGCCGCGGAGGCCTTCTCCGCCCCGTTGCGGACCGCCTCGAACACCGTCTGGTAGTCCACGGTGCCGAACTGCCAGAAGAGAGCCATGATGCCCACCAGCATGAGGGTGTCCCCCACCCGGGTGGTGAGGAAGGCCTTCATCTGGGCCAGGTTTGCGGACCGCCGCCGGAAGTAGAAGCCGATCAGGAGGTAAGAGCACAGGCCGATCACTTCCCACCCGATGAGCATCAGGAGGAAGCTGTTGGCCAAGACCATGGTAAGCATCCCCGCGCAGAACAACGAAAGGAAGGCGAAGAAGCGGGCATAGTAGGGGTCCCCGTGCATGTAACCGACGGAGTAGACGAAGATCAGCCCGCCCACCAGGGTGATCATGGCGACGGTGATACTGGACAGGGGGTCCACGGTGTAGCCCACGGTGATCACGCGCTCCCCGCCGACCGCCCACGCGGCGCGCCACACGAAGGGAGGCGCCCCCAGGACCTGCTCCAGGAACGTCCCCCAGGCCAACACGGCCGACAGGGCCATGGCCCCGATGGCCACGTACGGGGCCCGGTCGCCCAGGACCCGACCCCGGAAGACCAGGATCCCGTAGCTGGCCAGGGGGAACAGGGGGATCAGCCAGGCCAGGCGAGCCACCGACCCCTCCTAGCCCTTCAGGAGATCCACCTGGTCCACGTTCACCGTCTCCAGGTGGCGGTACGCGTTGATGATCAGGGCGAGGCCTACTGCTGCCTCGCACGCCGCCAGGGTGATGATCACGAGGGCGGCCACGTGCCCGCGGACGAAGGTGGGATCCACGAACTTGGTGAAGGCCACGAAGTTCAGGTTGGCTGCATTCAACATGAGCTCGATGCCCATCAGGATGGCCACCGCGTTCCTCCGGGTGAGGACTCCGTAGAGTCCCATGCCGAACAGCAGACTCGACAGCACGAGGTAGTGGGGCAGTCCGATCATTCCTCCCTCCGGGCGATGACGATGGCCCCCACCAGCGAAGCCAGGATCACCAGGGACGTCACCTCGAAGGCCAACACGTAGGGCATGAGGAAGCTGCGGCCCACGGCTCCGGGGTTGTAGGGTGGCAGGGGCCCGGCCGCAGGGCCCCACGGCACCCGCAGGAGGACCACCCACAGGAGCACCACCAGCGCCCCGCACACTCCCAGGGCCAGGGGGACCTGTTCGTTGCGCTGCCGCACCCGCAAGCCCGTGGCCCCCTC
Source organism: bacterium (assembly GCA_046289555.1). Classification (GTDB taxonomy): domain Bacteria; phylum Sysuimicrobiota; class Sysuimicrobiia; order Sysuimicrobiales; family Sysuimicrobiaceae; genus Tepidifontimicrobium. The sequence goes on along the minus strand of JBKBVM010000001.1, from coordinate 13,308 downwards.
CGTGAGCAGGATGACGAACAGGATGAGGACAGTGATCGCCCCCACGTAGATGAGGATCTGGATGGCGGTGACGAACTCCGCGTGCAGGAGCACGTACAGGCCGGCCACCCCGAGGAGGGTAGGGACCAGGGACACCGCGGCGTGGACCAGGTTGCGCGAGGACACCACCAGGGCCCCGCCCACGAGGACCATGGCGGCCAGCGCGTAGAAGGCCAGGGCCTCCGCGTTCACCGCACGACCACCACCAGCCAGCCTGCCACCAGGAGGTTCATCATGCTGATGGGGAGCAGCACCTTCCAGGAGAGTCCAAGCAACTGGTCGATCCGGAACCGCGGGTACGTCCACCGCACCCACATGAGGAAGAAAACGACCGCGTACGTCTTCAGGAGGAACCACACCAGACCGTTCCCCACGGGACCCAACCAGGGCAGCGGGAAGGGTCCCTTCCACCCGCCCAGAAACAGCGTGGTGAACAACGCCGAGCTGGCCAGCAGCGACCCGTACTCCCCCAGCTGGAACAGGGCAAAGCGCATGGGCGTGTACTCCGAGAAGTAGCCGGCCACCAGCTCCGCCTCTGCCTCCGGGAGGTCGAAGGGGATCCGGTTGGCCTCCGCGGTGGCTGCCACCAGGAACACCACCGCGGCCACCGCCACAGACGGGTACAGGTACGCGGGGTACGGTTGAGCCTCCACGATGCGCACCGTGGACAGCGTCCCCGTGAGGGTGGCCACCAGGAGCAGGGAGAAAGCCAGGGGCAGCTCGTAGGACACCATCTGGGCCGCGGACCGCAGACCTCCCAGCAGCGAGTATTTGTTGTTGGAGGCCCAGCCGCCTGTCAGGATGCCGATGACCGTCAGGCTGCTCACCGCGGCGAAGTACAGGATGCCCACGTTGAGATCCCGCACCACCCAGCCGGGGGCGAAGGGGATCACCACCCAGTCCAGCAGGGCCGCCACCGCCACCAGGATGGGGGCTGTCGAGAACAGCACCACGTCCGCCCGGTGCGGGACGATGTTCTCCTTGTAGAGGAGCTTCAGGGTGTCTGCCACCGTCTGGAGGAGGCCGTGAGGGCCCACGTGCTTGGGGCCCACCCGAGCCTGGATCCACGCGCTGATCTTGCGCTCCGCGAGCACCAGAAACAGAGGGCCCCCGACCGCCAGGAAGGTGAACACCACGGCGGCCAGGACCACCATGCGGACGAGCTCCACCTGCCAGACCGCGCCGAGAAACCCTCCTAGGCCCACTCCAGCGCACCCTTCTTCCACGCGTAGGCCAAGCCGACTCCCAACACGCCCAGGAAGATCAGCATCTCCACGAAGGCGAAGCCGCCCAGCTCGCGGAGGACCACGGCCCACGGGTAGATGTAGATGACCTCGATGTCGAACAGGAGGAAGGCCAAGCCGAACAGGTAGTACCGGACGTGGAACTGGCTCCAGGCTTCGCCAAAGGGGATGATCCCGGATTCGTAGGCGACGCGCTTCTGGGGGTACTGGCTGCGCGGTGCCAGGAGCCACACCAGCCCGAGGGGGAGGGCCGCCATCCCCGCTCCCACGAGCGCGAAGACCGCCACGTACGCCCAGTCCAGCGGCACCCGCTCACCTCAAGGGTTCGGTTCCCTCCTCGTCCGCGCACGGGTTCGCCGGCGACGCGGCCCGATCCTTCCGGGTGCCGCGATCGGCGCACCACCTGCGCCGGTGGGAAGGCGGGAAAACAAACGCGAGGGGACGCGCCGGGTCGCGCGTCCGGCCGCGGCCCACGGGCATCATACGGACACCCCCGGAGGCTGTCAAGGTTGCCCTGGCTCTACGCTGAAAAGTGTGGTTCGGTGAAGGAGTAGGCGGCAGACGAGCCAAGGGATGGCTAGGAGACAACATCCCGGAAAGGAGGCTCGCTGCCGCCCATGCACCAGGGTATCGCTGCGCTGTTGGGGCTGCAATCGTGGATCGTGTACCGGGTAGAGCGGGGGGAGGGAGCTATCGAGGTGTTCGTAGGCAAGCCTCGGAAGGAGGCCTGCTGCCCGGCCTGTGGGGCCCGGACCCGTCGGGTTTGGGGGCGGGCACGGGGGTGGCGGCGGGTGCTGCACACGTGGTGTGGAGGGCTTCCGGTCTACCTGCGGGTGCGCCCCCGACGGTTCCGGTGCGGCCAGTGCCGGAAGGTGTTCGTGGAACGGTTTGCGGGGATTCGGCCGTGGGGGCGGTGCACGGAGCAGGCCGAGCAGGTCCTCCTCCGGGAGCTAGCTGGGCGCAGCTTCCGGAGCACGGCGGTCCACCTACAGGTGGGGGTCGGGGTACTGCGACGGGTGGTCCTACGGCGGGTGGCCCCCCAGATCGACCTCCAGGCAGCAGTCCAGGATCTCCCGGAGCTGAGCCTGAGCCTGGACGAGCATAGCTTTCGGCATCAGGACATGGCCGTGACCCTGACCGCTGTCGTCCCTGATCGGCAGGTCCTGGCCCTGTTACCGGATGACCGGAAACGCACCGTGGAGGCCTTCTTCCGGCAGATGCCGGAAGAAGTGAGGGGCCGGGTCCGGGCGGTGTGCGTGGACCTCAAGGACACCTGGCGCAAGCTCCTCCGCAGGGTCTTGCCCCAGGCCCAGGTGGTCGCCGACCCCTTCCACGTCATCCAGGACGCCAACCGCAGGGTGGACGAGGCCCGGCGGATCGAACAGGAACTCCGCCGTCGCAAAATCCCCCGTTGGCCCCTGCTCAAAAACCAGGAAGATCTGACCCCCAAGCAGGCCGAGGTCTTGAGGGCCATCTACCGCCAATACCCCACCCTGGCCCACTTCCACTGGGCCAAAGAGCAGCTGCGGGCCTTCTACCGTGCCCCCAGCTTCCGCCACGCCCAGGCCCTCCTGGACCGCCTCCTCTTCTCCCTCCAGCACGCCGACGATGCCGAGCTCGTTCGCTGGGGCCGTACCCTCCACGCCTGGAAAGCCGAGCTGCTCAGCTACCACCGCCACCGCGTCACCAGCGCCTACACCGAGGGGATCCACACCAAGATCAAGCTCCTCAAGCGCCTCAGCTACGGGTTCCGCAACCGCCACATGTATGTGCGAAAGATGCTCCTGGGCCTCGTTCCCTTGGCTTTCCTGCTCCGCCCGCCACACTTATTGACGTAGAGCCGGGGCAGCTTGCGCGGGCCTGGCCGGCTGCGTAGAATGCCGGTGGCATGCGCAGGCGCGGCCGACTCCAAACGGTGGAAGGGTCCTAGAGAGAGGGGGAGCGCAGGCTCCCCCTCTCGCCTTTTGGCTGGCTGCGTTCCCGGGAGGTGTGCGTGCAGGTCGGACGGACGAAGTACGTGTTCGTGACGGGCGGGGTCGCCTCGGGCCTCGGCAAGGGGATCACCGCGGCCTCCCTGGGCCGGCTGCTGGTGGCCCGGGGCTACCGGGTCAGCATGTTGAAGTTCGACCCGTACGTGAACGTGGACGCGGGGACCATGAACCCTCACCAGCACGGGGAGGTCTTCGTGACCGAGGACGGCGCGGAGACCGACATGGACCTGGGCCACTACGAGCGGTTCCTCGACACCGACCTGGGGCGGGACAACAACACCACCACGGGGCGGATCTACGGGGCCGTCATCGCCCGGGAACGCCGGGGCGAGTACCTGGGCGGGACGGTGCAGATCATCCCCCACGTGACCAACGAGATCAAGGACGAGATCCGGCGGGTGGCAGAGGCCGCGAGCGCGGACGTCCTCATCGTCGAGGTGGGGGGAACGGTGGGCGACATCGAGAGCCTGCCGTTCCTGGAGGCCATCCGGCAGTTCCGCCACCAGACGGGCTCCGAGAACTGCCTGTACGTGCACGTGTCCCTGGTCCCCTTCCTGCCGGCTACCGGGGAGCTGAAGACCAAGCCCACCCAGCACTCGGTGAAAGAGCTGCGGAGCATCGGGATCCAGCCGGACGTGATCGTCTGCCGGACCGCGCGGCCCCTCACACCCGCGGTGCGGGAGAAGATCGCCCTGTTCTGCGACGTGGACCCGGAGGCGGTGATCGAGGCGCTGGACGCGGAGACCATCTACGAGGTGCCCCTGGTCCTGGAGCGGGAGGGACTGGCGCGCATCGCGTGCCGGCGGTTGGGCCTGCCAGACCGAGAGCCGGACCTGGAACGGTGGCGGTGGATCGTGCGCCGGCTGAAGCAGCCCACGCACCGGGTGCGGGTGGCCCTGGTGGGCAAGTACATGGGGGTCGAGGACTCCTACGTGAGCATCGTGGAAGCCCTCCGACACGGGGGGATCGCCGCGGACGCCGCGGTGGAGATCACGAAGGTGGACTCCGAGGAGCTGGAGCCTTTGACGGAGGCGGAGCTGCGGGAGCGCCTGAGCCCCTTCCACGGGATCCTGGTGTGCCCCGGGTTCGGCAGCCGCGGGGTGGAGGGGAAGGTGCGGGCCATCCGGTACGCCCGGGAGCAGAAGGTGCCGTTCTTCGGGGTCTGCTACGGGATGCAGTGGGCGGTGGTGGAGTTCGCGCGACACGTGTGCGGCATGGAGGGGGCCAACACCACGGAGGTGGATCCGGATACCCCGTACCCCGTGATCGACCTCCTGCCGGAGCAGAAAGGGGTGGTGGACAAGGGCGGGACCATGCGCCTGGGACGCTACCCGTGCCGCATCGAGCCGGGGTCCCTGGCCTATCAGGCCTACGGCACGACCCTGGTGTACGAGCGCCACCGGCACCGTTACGAGGTGAACAACGCGTTGCTGCCGCGGCTGGTGGAACGGGGCCTGCGCGTGAGCGGGGTGTACCCGGACAAGGGGCTGGTGGAGATCGTGGAGCTGGCGGACCACCCGTGGTTTGTGGGGACCCAGTTCCACGCGGAGTACCGCTCCCGGCCCACCTCGCCGCACCCCCTGTACCGGGCCTTCGTGGAAGCGGCCCTGCGCTACGCGGGCGCCCGGGCGGAGGTGGCGGCGGTCACGGAAGGGGGGAAGGGCTCGTGAGCGGGTGGACGTACGTGGACGGACGGTTCGTGCCGAAGGAAGAGGCGTCGGTGTCGGTGTACGACCACGGCTTCCTGTACGGGGATGGGGTGTTCGAGGGGATCCGCGTGTACGGCGGCCGGGTGTTCAAGCTGGACGAGCACGTGCGGCGGCTGTACGAGTCCGCGAAGTCCATCCTCCTCGAGATCCCGATCCCTCCCGAGGAGATGAAGCGGCTCATCCTGGAGGCGGTGCGGCGCAACGGGCTCCAGGACGCCTACGTCCGCCCCATCGTGACCCGGGGCCGGGGGGACCTGGGGATCGACCCCCGCAAGTGCGGGCGGCCCACCGTGGTGGTGATCGTGGACCAGATCCAGCTGTACCCCGAGCGGGCGTACCGGGAGGGGCTGCGGATGATCACCGCCACCCACCGGAAGAGCCCTTCTGACTCCCTGAATCCCCGCATCAAGTCTCTGAACTACCTGAACCAGATCCTCGCCCGGCTCGAGGCGAACCTGGCCGGCGCGGACGAGGCCCTCATGCTGAACCACGAGGGTTACGTGTGCGAGTGCAGCGCGGACAACGTGTTCGTGGTCCGCTCGGGAGAGGTGTGGACCCCACCGGCTCACCTGGGGATCCTCCGGGGCGTGACCCGGGACGCGGTCCTGGAGCTCAGCCGGGACCTGGGGATCCCCGCCTTCGAGCGAACCTTCACGCTGCACGACGTGTACACCGCGGACGAGGTGTTCCTCACGGGCACGGGCGCGGAGATCGGGCCGGTGGTGTGGGTGGACGGCCGCGTGATCGGCTCCGGGAAGCCGGGCCCGGTGACCCTGCGCCTGCTGCAGGCCTACCGGGAGCTCACCGCCCGCGAGGGGACTCCGGTGTACGAGGACAGGGTGGCGGCGCCCGGAGGGTCGGGGTGAAGGACGTCCCGGAGGAGGTCCTCGCTAGCCGCGTGGTGTTCGAGGGCCGCGTGGTGCGGGTGCGGCTGGACGAGGTGCGGCTGCGCAGCGGCCGGGTGACCACCCGGGAGGTGGTGGAGCACCGGGGCGCGGTGGGGATGGTCCCGCTGACCGCGGACGGCCGGGTCCTCCTCGTGCGCCAGTACCGCACGGCCCTGGGCGGGTGGACCCTGGAGATCCCCGCGGGCAGCCTGGAGCCCGGCGAGACGCCGGAGGCGTGCGTGCAGCGGGAGCTGGCGGAGGAGGTGGGCCACGAGGCGGGGCGGGTGGAGCACCTGGTGACCTTCGCGCCGTCCCCGGGTTTCCTGACGGAGCTGCTGTACCTGTACTTATGCACGGACCTGCGCCCGCGGGTCCTTCCGCGTGAGGAGGAGGAGATGGAGGTGGTCGCCGTGCCGCTCCACGAGGCACGGCGGCTGGTGGACCGGGGAGAGGTCCGGGACGCGAAGACCATCATCGGCCTGCTGCTGGCGTGGGAGCGGCATGCAGCCGGCTTTTGAACCGCCGGAACCGTTCGCCCGGGCGGTGGACGCCTTTCTGGACTACCTGGGTGCGGAGGTGGGGCTGGCGGAACGCACCCGGTCCGCGTACCGGGCGGACCTGGCGGACTTCGCGGCCTTCGCGGCCCGGCAGGGGCTTACAGAGCCCGGGGCCGTGCGGCGGCCTGCTGTCACCCTGTACCTGTTCTCCCTCAGGCGCAGCGGCCGCAGTCCCGCCACCGTGGCGCGCCGGCTGGCCGCCCTGCGTTCCTTCTACCGGTTCCTCGTGCGGGAAGGGTGGGTGCAATCCGACCCCACGGAGGACGTGGCCGCGCCCAAACGGGGCGAGCGGCTGCCCAAGGTCCTGTCGGTGGAGGAAGTGGTCCGGCTGCTGGAGCAGCCCGACCCGAGCACCCCGGAGGGCCTCCGCGACCGGGCAGCCCTGGAGCTGCTGTACAGCAGCGGGCTGCGGGTTTCGGAGCTGGTGGGGCTGGACGTGGGGGACGTGGACCTGGAAGCGGAGCTGGTCCGGGTGCTGGGAAAGGGCAACCGGGAGCGGGTGGTGCCTCTCGGGGCCCACGCGGTGAGGGCCCTGGAGACCTACCTGAAGCTGGCACGGCCGCGCCTGGCCCGCTCCGCAGGGCCGCTGTTCGTGGGCCGAACGGGGCGCCGGCTTTCGCGTCAGTGGGTGTGGGCGCTGCTGCGGCGCTACGCCCGCGCCGCGGGGATCACCCGGCGGGTGACCCCGCACGTCCTGCGTCACTCCTTCGCCACCCACCTGCTGGAGGGGGGCGCGGACCTGCGCAGCGTGCAGGAACTGTTGGGCCACGCCAACATCGCCACCACGCAGGTGTACACCCACCTGAGCCGCCCGCACCTCCGGGAGGTGTTCGACCGATCCCACCCCCGGGACGCGTGGGAAGACCGGACGTCCCGCGGAGGGTGACGTGCGGCTCCGGCGTTGCGTGGTGGTGGTCCTGGACGGACTCGGGGTCGGCGAGCTGCCCGACGCGGATCAGTACGGGGACCGGGGTTCTGCGACCCTGCAGAACACCGCCCGCGCGGTGGGAGGGCTGCGGCTAGCTAACCTGCAGCGGTTGGGACTGGGCAACGTCGTGCCGGTGGACGGCGTGCCTCCGGTCGAGGCACCTGCGGCGTGTTTCGGCCGCATGGCGGAACGATCTCCGGGCAAGGACAGCACCACGGGCCACTGGGAGCTCATGGGCGTGCACCTGGACCGTCCCTTCCCCACCTACCCGCACGGCTTCCCGGAGGAGGTGATGGAGGCTTTCGAACGCGCCATCGGGACCCGCACCCTCGGCAACCGGCCCGCCTCCGGGACCCAGATCATCGAGGAGCTGGGACCGGAGCACCTGCGCACCGGCTACCCCATCGTGTACACGTCCGCGGACAGCGTGTTCCAGATCGCCGCCCACGAGGAGGTGATCCCCGTGGACCGGCTGTACGAGATGTGCCGGATCGCCCGGGGGATCCTCCAGGGGCCGCACGCGGTGAGCCGGGTGATCGCGCGTCCCTTCGTGGGACGGCCCGGCGCGTTCGTGCGCACCGGCAGGCGCAGGGACTTCTCCCTGGAGCCTCCCCGGCCCACCGTCCTGGACCGGCTGGTGGAGGCCGGCTACCCGGTGTGGGCGGTGGGGAAGGTGGCGGACCTGTTTAGCGGCCGCGGCATCACCCGCAGCCTTCCCAGCCGGGACGACGTGGACGGGGTGTTGCAGGCCGCGCGGGCGCTCGCGGAGCTGGACCGTGGCCTGGTGTTCGCTACCCTGGTGGACCTGGACACCAAGTACGGGCACCGCAACGACCCCGCGGGGTACGCCAGGAACCTGGAGGCCATCGACGGCGCCCTGCCGGCGCTCCTGGACGCCCTGCGGCCGGGAGACCTCTTCGTCCTCACCGCCGACCACGGCAACGACCCCACCACGCCCAGCACGGACCACTCGCGGGAGTACGTGCCGCTGCTGGCGGGCGGCCCGCAGCTACGGGCAGGGGTGGACCTGGGGGTCCGCGAAACGTTTTCCGACGTGGGCGCCACCGTGGCCGACGCCCTGGGCGTGGTGTGGGAGGGCCCGGGTCGGAGTTTCCTTGGGGAGCTGGTGGGATGACCTCCGAGTTGCGCCGGCGGATGGAAGAGGCGGCCGAGGCAGTGCGCCGGCGGGTGGCCTTCGAGCCGAAGCTGGCCGTGGTGCTGGGCTCCGGGCTGGGAGCCCTGGCAGACCACGTCGAAACCGTCGGCGTCGTCCCCTACGCCGAGATCCCTCACTTCCCCACCTCCACGGTGCCGGGCCACGCAGGCCGGCTGGTGCTGGGCTGGCTGGAGGGCAAGCCCACAGCCGCCATGCAGGGGCGGGTGCACCTGTACGAGGGCTACACCGCGCAGGAGGTGGCCTTCCCCATCCGGGTGCTGTTCGCCCTGGGGTGCCGGACCCTGCTGGTCAGCAACGCCGCGGGCGGGCTGAACCGGGAGTGGCGGGCCGGAGACCTCATGGTGATCACCGACCACATCAACTTCCAGGGGACCAACCCCCTGGTGGGGCCCAACGACGACAGCCTGGGCCCGCGTTTCCCGGACATGTCCAGGCCCTACGACCCAGCCCTGGTGGAGCTGGCGGAACGGTGCGCGGTGGAGGAACGGGTGGTCCTCCGGCGCGGGGTGTACGTGGCGGTGGTGGGCCCCTCGTACGAGACCGCGGCGGAGCTGCGGATGCTGCGGGGCTTCGGCGCGGACGCGGTAGGGATGTCCACGGTGCCGGAGGTCATCGCGGCGCGGCACCTGGGCATGCGGGTGCTGGGCCTTGCGGCCATCACCGACATGGCCACCGGGGAGGCCGTCCAGCCCGTGACCCACGAGGAGGTGCTGCGGGTGGCCCGGGAGCTGGAGCCGCGGTTCGTGCGCCTGGTCCGCCGCATCGTGCGGGAGATGGAGCTGTAGGAGCGTGCAGCGGACCTGGGACTGGATGCGGGAGGCGGAAGCGGAGCTGGCCGCAGCCCGGACCCTGTACGGGGGACGGCACTGGTCGTGGTGCTGCTTCACCTGCCACCAGGCGGCCGAGAAGGCCCTGAAGGCCATCTGCGAGCACCGCCGCACCCCGCAGACCGGGTACAACCTGAACCTGCTGCTCCAGGCGGTGGCCGATCAGGTGGCGGTTCCGGAATCCGTGCGGGGCGCGTGCGCCCGCCTGAACCGGTACTACGTGCCGACCCGCTACCCGAACGCCTTCGACCGCGGGGTGCCCGCGGAGCAGTTCTTCGAGGAGGACGCATCCCAAGCCCTGCGGGACGCGGAGGAGGTGGTGGGCTTTGCCCGGTCCGCGGTGGGAGGGCCCTGAGGCGGAACCGCTGCGGCGGTACGTGGACCACGTGCTGCGGGAGCGGGCTGACGAGGTGGAGTTCCTGGTCCTGTTCGGTTCCCGGGCGCGGGGCGACTGGACGCGGGACAGCGACTTCGACGTGCTGGTGGGCCTGAGGGGGGACGACGGCCAGCGCTGGGTGGACCGCCTGGCGGAGTGGGAGGCTCGGGACGGCCGGGTGGACGTGTTCCCGTACGCGAGGTCCGAGTGGGAGCGGATGTTCCACGACCGGCACCTGCTGCTCCTGGACGCGCTCGAGTACGGGGTGGTGCTGTGGGACCGGGGGAGCTTCGAGCGGATGCGAGCCACCTTCCGGCAGTGGCGCGAGGCCGGACGGGTGGTCCCGTGGCGGTCGGGCTGGAGGATCGCGTGAGGCCGTACGACCTGATCCGGAAGAAGCGGGACGGAGGAGAGCTCACCGCGGAGGAGCTGGCGTTTTTGGTGGGCGGGTTCGTGCGGGGTGAGGTGGCCGACTACCAGGTGAGCGCGTGGCTCATGGCGGTGTACTTCCGCGGCATGACGGACCGGGAGACCGCGGACCTCACCCTGGCCATGGCGCGGTCCGGTCGGATGCTGGACCTGAGCGGGATTCCCGGAGTGAAGGTGGACAAACACAGCAGCGGCGGGGTGGGGGACAAGACGTCCCTGGTGCTGGTACCCCTGGTGGCGTCGTGCGGCGTGCCCGTGCCGAAGATGTCCGGCCGCGGGCTCGGCCACACGGGCGGGACCCTGGACAAGCTGGAGTCCATCCCGGGGCTGCGGACGGAGGTGGACGTGGAGGCGTTCCTCGACCAGGTACGCCGGGTGGGCTGCGCCATCGTGGGACAGACGGCGGACCTCGTGCCGGCGGACAAGAAGCTGTACTCCCTCCGGGACGTGACCGCCACCGTGGACAGCGTCCCCCTCATCGCCAGCAGCATCATGAGCAAGAAGATCGCGGGCGGGGCGGACGCCGTCGTCCTGGACGTGAAGACGGGAAGCGGGGCGTTTGTGAAGGACGTGGAGGGAGCGCGGGCCCTGGCGCGGGCCATGGTGGCCATCGGGACCCGGTTGGGCAGGCAGACGGTGGCCCTCATCACGGACATGGACCAGCCTTTGGGTCACGCGGTGGGGAACGCCCTGGAGGTCCGGGAGGCGGTGGCCACCCTGCGGGGCGAGGGCCCCGGCGACCTCACGGAGCTGTGTCTGGCCCTCGGGGCGGAGATGCTGCGGCTGGGGGGAAGGGTCCGGGACGAGGACGAAGGCCGGCGCCTGCTTCTGGAACGGGTACGGGACGGCGGGGGACTCCGGAAGTTCCAGGAGATGGTCCGCGCGCAGGGCGGGGACCCGGCGGTGGTGGAGGATCCGGACCGCCTGCCGTCGGCGCCGGTGACGGTGGAGGTCCGCTGCCAGGAAGAGGGGTACGTGCAGGCCATGGACGCAGAGGCCGTCGGGCGTGCGGCCATGGTCCTGGGAGCCGGCCGGGCCCGCAAGGAGGACCGCATCGACCCCTCGGTGGGCCTCGTGGTGCTGGCCAAGACGGGCACGCGGGTGAGCCGGGGGGACGTCCTGGCGCTGATGCACGCCCGAACCCGGGAAGAAGCGGAGGCGGCGGCCCCGGGCGTGCTGCAGGCGTACCGGATCGGACCCGCGGCACCCCGGCCCAGGCCGCTGGTCCACGGCCGGGTGGTGTGACGTGCGGATCGTGGTGCCGCCGGGCGCGCTGGTGGTCCTGGTGGGACCGGCCGGGAGCGGGAAGACCACCTTCGCGAGGCGGCACTTCCGGGAGACGGAGGTGGTGAGCAGCGACCGGTGCCGGGCCATGATCTCCGACGACGAGTCCGACATGAGCGTGAGCGGGAGGGCCTTCGAGCTGTTCCACGAGATCCTCCGCCACCGGCTGGAGCTGGGGCGCGTGGCGGTGGCGGACAGCACCGCGGTGACCGCCCGCGCGCGGGCAGAGCTGCGGGCCCTGGCGCGGCGGTGCGGCGCGCCGGTGGTGGTGCTGGCCTTCGACGTCCCCCTGGAGGTGTGCCTGGAGCGCAACGGGCGGCGGTCCCGGCGGGTCGCCCCGGAGGTGGTGGAGCGGCAGTTCCAGCTGATGCGTCAGGCCCTGGAACGGATCCCCGGCGAGGGGTACGACGCGTGGTACGTGCTGGACCTGCGCGCCCAGGAGGAGGCGGAAGTGGAGGTCCTGCGGGCCCGTCCAGGCGGGATCGTCTCACCGTGGAGGGAACCGGAAACTCGGCAGGGAGGTGATACGGGTGACCATCCAGACGGTCGGCGTGGTGGGCTGCGGGCTGATGGGCTCCGGGATCGTGGAGACCTGCGCCCGGAGCGGCTACCGGGTGGTGGTCCGGGAGGTGAACGAGGAGCTCCTGCAGCGGGGCCTGAGGAGGGTGGAGGAGTCCATGGCGCGCGCGGTGGAGCGCGGTAAGCTGGCCGCCCCGGACCGGGACGCGGCCTGGGCCCGCATCCGGGGGACGGTGCGGATGGAGGACCTGCGGGAGTGCGACCTGGTGATCGAGGCTGCGGTGGAGCTCATGGACGTGAAGAAGGAGATCTGGAGGGAGCTGGACAGCCTGTGCCCGCCCCACACCATCTTCTGCAGCAACACGTCGTCGCTGTCCATCACGGAGCAGGCGTCGGTTACCCGGCGTGGGGACCGGTTCTGCGGCATGCACTTCTTCAACCCGGTACCGGTGATGAAGCTGGTGGAGCTGGTGCGGGGTTACCTCACCAGCGAGGAGACCCTGGCCACCTGCCGGGCTTTCGCGGAGTCCCTGGGCAAGACGGTGGTGGTGACCAAGGACCACCCGGGCTTCGTGGTCAACTACCTGCTGGTCCCCTTCCTCCTGGACGCGGTCCGGGCGCTGGAAAAGGGGCTGGCCACCAAGGAGGAGATCGACACCGCGGTGCAGCTGGGGCTGAACCACCCCATGGGCCCCCTGACGCTGCTGGACTTCGTGGGGATCGACACCACGTACTACATCGCGGAGGCCATGTACCAGGAGCTGAAGGACCCGCGGTACGCGCCGCCGCTTTTGCTCAAGCAGATGACCCTGGCGGGCCACCACGGCCGCAAGACGGGCAAGGGCTTCTACGACTACGGGGCGTGAGGCGGCAAGCGGAGGCGCGGGATACAATGCGGTTGAGATGCCGCTGACCGTAAGGGACCTGCAGGAGCTGGTGCGGCTGCTGGAGCGGGAGCCGCGGTGGAGGGAAGCCCTCCGGGCCGCCCTCTGGAAGGAGGAGGATCTTGTCCGGTGGCTACGGGAGGCTCTCCCGCGGCTCCTCCAGGAGGAGCCGCGCTTCGGTGCGGAGGTGGTGGGCATCCTCGCACAGACCCTGAGCCCGCGTTCGGAGCTGATCCGTGTGCTGGAGGAGATCCGGGCCCTGCGGGAGGACATGGGTGGCCGGTTTGAGGCGATGGACGAGCGCTTCCGGACCCTCCAGGAGGACATGGGTCGTCGGTTTGAGGCGATGGACGAGCGCTTCCGGGCCCTGCAGGAGGACATGGACCGGCGGTTCCGGCTCCAGACGGAGATCCTGGACCGCCACGGTAGGGACCTCCGGTACCTGAGGGTCGGGTTC
>JBKBVM010000019.1:0-16111 GCA_046289555.1 bacterium | reverse complement strand
GGCGGCGCTTGCCGGGCTGGTTGTGGGCCACGCCGGTGTACGCCTTCCTCCTGCTGTTCGTGGTCTATCCCCTGATCCGCCTCCTGGCAGAGGCGGTGACGGACGAGGCGGGCCGCCTCAGCCTGACCTACCTGGCGCAGTTCGCCGGGGATCCATTCTACCGGAAAGCTCTGGTGAACTCCCTGTGGGTCGCGGGCGGGACCGTGGTGGGCTGCCTCGCCCTGGGACTGCCGGCCGCGTTCCTGCTGGTGCGGTACGACTTCCCGGGTCGGGAGCTGTGGTCGTACCTCACGGTGCTACCCATCGTCATGCCTCCCCTGGTGGGCATCATGGGCCTGGTGTTCGTCCTCGGCCGCGCGGGTACTGTCAACGTCCTCCTGATGGACTACCTCGGACTGCCCCGGCCGGTGAACTTCCTGTACGGCTGGCACGGGGTCCTCCTGGCCATGGTCCTGCACTACTTCCCCCTGGTGACCCTGAACGTGGTGGACGCCCTCACCAAGGTGGACGCTTCCCTGGAGGAGGCCGCGGAAGCCGTGGGGTCCCGGGGACTGCGGAGGGTGCGGGACATCACGTTGCCGTTGCTGACGCCCGGCTTGGTCTCGGGCGCAACCCTGGTGTTCATCCTGTCCTTCGCGGACTTCGCCACGCCCCTGGTGGTGGGGATGCAGGACCTGCTGGCGGCCCAGGCCTACCTGAACATCGTTCAGTTCGTGGACCGCCGGCTTTTCCGCATGGGACTGGTGGTGGGCGCCCTGATGTCCCTCATGGCCGTGGGCTTTTTGGTGATCGCCCGGCGGGCGGTGGCCATGCGGGAGTACGCGGTGGTTTCTTACCGCGCAGTGGAGCGCCGGCCCCTGCGGGGCGCGTGGCGGCTGATCGCCCCCGCCCTGTTCGCCACCGTCCTCGGGCTCGCGTTCCTGCCCCACCTGGGACTCCTGCTGGCCGCTTTCGGGAAGGCGTGGTCCCTGACCCCGTTCCCCACGCGGTTTACCCTGGAGCACTTCGACCAGGTGCTGCACCTCACGCCCACCTACGTGGTGAACAGCCTCCGGTGGGGCGCCGTGGCGGTGGCCCTGATCCTCGTGCTGGGGGTGTCCATCGGCTGGATGCTGGCCCGGACCTCCCTTCCGGGGCGGGAGCTGGTGGACTCCGTGGTGACCCTGGTGCTGGCGCTGCCGGGCACCGCGGTGGGGATCGCCTACCTGCGGGCTTTCCACGCACCCCTGGCGGGGGTCACCCTCACCCGGTCCTGGTTCGTGATGCCGCTGGTGCTGGCGGTCCGTCGGATGCCGTACACGGTGCGCGCCACCTTCGCGTCCCTGCTCACGGTGCACCGCGCCATGGAGGAGGCCGCGGCCAGCGTGGGCGCTTCCAGCCTCCGCACCTTCTTCGACGTGTCCTTGCCCCTGATCTGGCGCGGCGTGGTGGCGGGGGCCCTGTTCTCCCTGCTGTTCGCCCTGCAGGAAGCCGCGGCCACCATCCTGCTCGTGCTGCCGGGGTGGGAGACCATCACCGTGGGCATCTTCACCTTCTACACGTCCGGGACCTTCGGGCAGGCTGCCGCCCTGGGCGTGGTACTGGTCACGTTGTCGGCGGCCATCCTGTACGCCATCTACCGCCTCACGGGGGCGCGGCTCGGGGGCCTGTTCGGGAGCGGCGGCGGATGAGGCCCCGATCCAGGCCGGAGCGCATCTACCGGGGCTACGCCGTGGACCTGGACGGGACGGTGTACCTGGGCGACATGCTGCTGCCCGGCGCGGACCGCGCCATTGCGGCGTTGCGCGGGGCCGGGGCCCGGGTGGTGTTTCTGTCCAACAACCCCCTGTACACGCGGGATGACTACGCGGCCAAGCTTACGCGGCTGGGGATCCCCACACAGCCCGAAGACGTCATCAACTCGTCCATGGTGCTGGTCCGGCACCTCACGGCCACCGCAGCCGGTGCCCGGCTGTTCGTCATCGGCGAGGACTCCGTAAAGCAGGAGCTCCGGGCGGCGGGGTTCTGCCTGGTGGAAGACCCTGACCGGGTGGACTACGTGGTGGCGTGCTTCGACCGCACCTTCGACTACCGCAAGCTCAAGATCGGGTTCGACGCCCTGCGGCGGGGCGCGCGTTTCATCGCCACCAACCGCGACCCGTACTGCCCCACGCCGGACGGCGGGCTCCCCGACGCGGGCGCCGTGGTGGCGGCCCTGGAGGCGGCCACGGGACGGGCCCTCGAGGAGGTGGTGGGGAAGCCGTCGCCCATCATGGCGCGGGCTCTGTTGGAGCACCTGGGGACACGGCCGGAAGACACGCTGGTGGTGGGCGACCGGCTGGAGACGGACGTGGCCCTGGGCCGGGCCATGGGCAGCGCCACCGCCGTGGTGCTGACCGGGGCCACCACTCGGGAGATGGTGGAGCGGTGTCCGGAGCCGCCCGAGTTCGTCCTCGGTAGCCTTGCGGACGTCCTCCCGGAACGGTCCGAGGGACATGGAACCGGACAAGAGCAAACACGACAGGAGGTGAGGTCATGAGCCGGTTGAACCGGGGCACCGTGTACGCGGCGGTAGTGGCCCTGTTGCTGGTCCTGGGGGCTGCCGCCGGGCGCGCGCAGGCGCCACGGGTCCAGGTGGAGTTCTGGCACGCCCTACGGGGTCCGCTGGGGGAGGCGTTGGAGAGCATCGTGAACGGGTTCAACGCCAGCCAGGCCAGCTACCGCGTGAACGCCACTTTCAAGGGTTCCTACCCGGAGACCATGGTGGCGGCCATCGCGGCCTTCCGTGCGGGCAACGCGCCCCACATCGTCCAGATGTTTGAGGTGGGCACCGCCACCATGATGAGTGCGCGAGGCGCCATCAAGCCGGTGTACGAGCTCATGCAGGAGACCCGGACCCCCTTCGACCCCAGCGTGTACCTGCCCGCGGTGCGCGGATACTACAGCACGCCGGACGGGCGCATGGTGTCCATGCCCTTCAACAGCTCCACGCCCGTCCTGTGGTACAACAAGGACGCCTTCCGCCGGGCCGGGCTGAACCCAGAGCGCCCGCCCCGCACGTGGGCGGAGTCGCGTGAGGCGGCTCAGCGCATCCGGGCCAGCAACGCAGCTCCCTGCGGCTGGTCCACCGCGTGGCCTACCTGGATCCACTTCGAGAACTTCGGCGCCATCCACGACGTCCCCTTTGCCACGCGGGCCAACGGGTTCGAGGGCACGGACGCGCAGCTGTTGGTCAACGCGCCCCTGTACGTCCGTCACCTGGAGAACATCGTCCAGATGCAGCGGGAAGGCCTGTTCAAGTACGGGGGCCGGGACGCTGCGGGCGACGCCCTGGGCCCGTCCGGGGAGTGCGCCATGCTGACCGCGTCCTCCGCGCTGTTCGCCCGGTACCAGCGGGAAGCGCGGTTTGAGTGGGGGGTGGGCTTCCTGCCCTATTACGACGACGTGAAGGGGGCACCGAAGAACTCCATCATCGGCGGGGCGTCCCTGTGGGTGATGACCTCGCCGCGGCGCACGCCGGAGGAGTACAAGGCCGTGGCGGAGTTCTTCCGGTACCTCAGCAGCCCGGAGGTCTCCGCCAAGTGGCACATGGAGACGGGCTACATCCCCATCACCTTCACCGCCATCCAGCGGGCCAGGGCCCTCGGGTACTACCAGCGGAACCCGTGGGCAGAGATCCCCATCCAGCAGCTGACCCGGACCCGGCCCACGGCGAACTCCAAGGGGATCCGGCTGGGGAACATGCCGGAGATCCGGACCATCCTGTACGAAGAGGTCGAGCGCGCCCTGCAGGGACAGCAGTCCCCCAAGGCGGCCCTGGACGCCGCGGTGCGGCGGGGCAACGAGGTGCTCCGGCAGTTCCAGAGGACCGCAGCCCAGTGACGCAGCCACGGACCCAGCCCCGCGTCTGCGCACACCGCGGGGGCGCGGGGCTGGCCCCCGAGAACACCCTGGCGGCGTGCCGCCAGGTCCTGCAGTCGGGGATCCGGTGGCTGGAGGTGGACGTCCGGTACACCGCGGACCGGGTCCCCGTGCTGGTGCACGACGAGACCGTGGACCGGACCACGGACGGACACGGTGCGGTGCGCCAGTTCCGCTTCGCCCAGCTGCGTGAGCTGGACGCGGGGAGCTGGTTTTCCGACGCGTACCGCGGCGAGCGGGTTCCGTCTGTGGAGGAGCTGCTAGAGCTGTTGACCCGGTACCCGGAAGCGGGCGTGTACGTGGAGGTCAAGGAGCAGGGGGAGGAGGGGAAGCAGCTGGCACAGGAGGTGGTGGACCTCGCGGACCGCTGGGGCTTGGTGGATCGGGTCCGCCTGGCCTCGTTTTGGGCCGAACCCCTTCTGCGGGCGCGGGAGGTGCGACCGGAGCTCAGACGGGTGGCCCTGCAGGACGCGTCGGATCCCGCAGACCCCCTGGAGTTCGTACGGCTCCGCCAGGCGCAGGTGTGGGGCCCGCACCACGCGGCGGTCACCCCCCCTCGTCTGCAGGCCCTGCACGGGCACGGGGTCGGCGTGTACGCTTGGACGGTGAACGACCCAGACCAGGCCGTGCGGCTGTGGCAGGCGGGCCTGGGCGCGCACCCGGAGGACTGCGTGGTCACCGACTTCCCGGACCGGATCCTGCAGGCCTTCTGCGGTCCGGAAGCGGGGAAGGGGAGGGAGTGAGGTGCGGAGGTCGTTCTTCCGAGCGCCGCTTCTGCCGTACCTGCTGGTGGCGCCGCAGCTGCTGCTCACCCTGGTGTTCTTCTACTGGCCGGCCCTGCAGGGCGTCTACCAGTCCTTCCTGATCCAGGACCCCTTCGGGCTGCGGACGTCGTTTGCCGGGCTGGCGAACTTTGCGTCCGTGCTCGGGGATCCCCTGTACGGGAACGCGGTGCGGGTGACGGTGGTGTTCTCCGGCGCCGTGGTAGCCGGCGCCATGCTGCTGGGCCTGGTCCTGGCTGCCGCGGCAGCGCAGCCCGTACGGGGCGTGCAGGTGTACCGGACGCTGCTGGTTTGGCCGTACGCGGTGGCCCCCGCGGTGGCCGCGGCCCTCTGGCTGTTCCTGGCCCACCCCAGCGTGGGGATCTTGGGTCGGGCCCTGGTGCGGTGGGGCGTGGGCTGGGACTACACCCTGAACGGCACCCACGCCCTGCTGCTGGTTGTGGTGGCGTCCGTGTGGTCCCGGGTAGCCTACAACTTCGTGTTCTTCCTGGCCGGCCTGCAGTCCATCCCCAGCTCGTTGCACGAGGCCGCCCAGGTGGACGGAGCTACCTGGTTCCAGAGTTTCCGCCGGGTGACCCTGCCGCTTTTGGCTCCCACCACCTTCTTCCTCCTGGTGGTGAACGCCCTCTACGCCCTGTTCGACACCTTCGCGGTGATCCACGCCCTGACCAAGGGAGGGCCCGGCAAGGCCACGGAGACCCTCATCTACAAGGTGTACGTGGACGGCGTGGTGAACCTGAACCTGGGGTCGTCCAGCGCCCAGTCGGTGATCCTGCTGGTCCTCGCGGTGGTCCTCACCAGCTTCCAGTTCCGGTTCCTGGAGCGCCGGGTGCACTACGCATGAGGGACTTCCGCCCCACCCCCAACCCCGCCGGTGCCGTGGCGGTCCCCGCACCGCTGGCCGACACCCTGCGGTGGCGGATCCGCCGGGGGCTGCGTTTTCTGCCCGCCCACCTGGTCCTGCTGGCCGGGGTGGCGCTGTTCGTGTTCCCCGTCTACGTGGCGTTCGTGGCCTCCACCGCGGACCTGCCGGAGGTCACCTCCGGGACCCTGCGGCTAGTGCCCGGACCCCACGCCGCGGAGAACTACTGGAAGGCGTTCGTGGCCGGCACCGGGGAGCGCATCCGCGGGATCCCCATGGCGCGGGCCATGCTGAACAGCCTGGTGGTGGCCTTGGGGATCGCGCTGGGGAAGATCGCACTGTCGCTGCTGTCGGCGTACGGCATCGTGTTCTTCGACTTCCGGTGGCGGGCCCCGGCGTTCTGGCTGATCTTCCTGACCCTGATGCTGCCCGTGGAGGTGCGGATCATCCCCACGTACAAAGTGGCGTCAGATCTGGGGCTGGTGAACACGTACACCGGCCTGATCCTCCCCCTCACGGTCTCCGCCACCGGGACCCTGTTGTTCCGGCAGTTCTTCCTCACGGTCCCCGACGAGCTGGTGGACGCGGCGAAGATCGACGGAGCAGGGCCGTTGCGCTTCCTGTGGAGCGTGCTGCTTCCGGTCTCCCGCACCACCGTGGCCGCGCTGTTCGTGGTCCTGTTCATCTACGGGTGGAACCAGTACCTCTGGCCCCTGCTGGTGACCACCTCCCTGGAGAAGGAAGTGGTCGTGGTGGCCATCACCAAGATGATCGGGACCGGGGAGGCCCTGGTGGACTGGCCGGTGATCATGGCCAGCGCCCTGCTGGCTCTCTTGCCCCCCACGGTGGTGATCGTGGCCATGCAGCGGTGGTTCGTGCAGGGGCTCACGGAGACGGAGAAGTAGGTGCGGTACGTCGGCGCCGTCGACCAGGGGACCACCAGCACCCGGTTCCTGGTGTTTGACGACCGGGGCCGGGTGGTGGCGTCCGCGCAGGAGGAGCACCGCCAGATCACCCCGCAGCCGGGCTGGGTGGAGCACGACCCCCTGGAAATCTGGGAGCGGACCCGGCAGGTGGTCCACCGCGCGTGCGCGGAGGGGGGCATCACGCCCCGGGATCTTGCCGCGGTGGGGGTGACCAACCAACGGGAGACCACGGTGGTGTGGGAGCGGGCCACGGGCCGGCCGGTCACCAACGCTATCGTGTGGCAGGACACCCGTACCGACGCCCTCTGCCGTGAGCTGAGCCGGACGGGCGGGGCGGACCGGTTCCGCGACAGGACCGGGCTTCCGGTGGCCACGTACTTTTCGGGCCCCAAGCTGCGGTGGATCCTGGACCACACGCCCGGCGCGCAGCAGGCCGCCGAGCGGGGGGAGCTGCTGTTCGGGACCGTGGACACGTGGCTCCTCTGGTGGCTCACGGGCGGGCCTGCGGGCGGGTTGCACGTGACGGACGTCACCAACGCCAGCCGGACCCTGCTCATGAACCTGCACACCCTGGACTGGGACGACGGGATCCTGCGGGAACTCGGAATCCCCCGGGCCATGCTGCCCGAGATCCGCTCCAGCTGTGAGGTGTACGGCGAGGCGGCGGTGGAGGAACTTTCCGGGGTCCCGCTGGCCGCGGACCTGGGAGACCAGCAGGCCGCCCTGTTCGGGCAGACCTGTTTTTCGCCGGGCGAGGCGAAGAACACCTACGGTACCGGCTGCTTCCTGCTCCTCAACACCGGTCCCCAGCCGGTCGCCTCGCGGCACGGCCTCCTCACCACGGTGGCGTACCGGCTGCCCGGCAGCCCGCCTGCCTACGCCCTGGAAGGGTCCGTGGCCATCGCGGGCGCTGCGGTGCAGTGGCTCCGGGACAACCTGGGCGTGATCCGCGCGTCGGCGGAGGTGGAGGAGCTGGCCCGGTCGGTGGAGGGCAACGGCGGGGTGTACTTCGTGCCGGCCTTTTCTGGCCTGTTCGCTCCGTACTGGAGGAGCGACGCCCGGGGCGTCATCGTGGGGCTGACCCGTCACACCCACCGGGGCCACATCGCCCGCGCCACCCTGGAGGCCACCGCGTACCAGACCCGGGACGTGCTGGAGGCCATGGTGCGGGACTCCGGGGTCCGGCCGCCCGCCCTGAGGGTGGACGGCGGCATGGTGCGCAACGAGCTGCTCATGCAGTTCCAGGCGGACGTGCTGGGGATCCCGGTGGTGCGGGCCGCCGTGCAGGAGACCACAGCACTGGGGGCCGCGTACGCCGCCGGCTTGGCGGTGGGAGTGTGGAAGGACCTGGACCAGCTGCGATCCCTTTGGGCTGCGGACCGCAGGTGGCAGCCGACCATGCCCGCGGAAACCCGGGAGGCCCTGTACCGGCGGTGGCTACGGGCCGTGGAGCGCACCTTCGACTGGCTGGAGGGGTGACCGTGCCGTCGCCGTCGCGCCAGGAGGTCCTGGAGACCCTCAGCCGGGGCGTGGACGTGCTGGTCGTGGGAGGGGGGATCACGGGAGCCGGCGTGGCCCTGGACGCTGCCAGCCGGGGCTACCGCGTCGGGCTGGTGGAGCGGCGGGACTTCGCCTCCGGAACCAGCAGCCGGTCCACCCGGCTGGTGCACGGCGGCATCCGTTACCTGCCGCAGGGCCACCTGGGGCTGGTCCGGGAGGCCCTGCGGGAGCGACAGCTGCTGCTGCGGCTGGCCCCGCACCTGGTCCGGCCCCTGGGGTTTCTGATTCCCCTGTACCGCGGGACGCGCAGGCCCCTCGGGATGAGGCTTCCGCGCTGGCTGGCGCCGCTGGCGCCCGTCGGTGTGGGGGTGGGGCTGTGGGCCTACGACCTGTTCAGCCGGGATCCCCGGTTGCGGCACCGGCGCCTGTCCGCACAGGAAGTGCACGACCTAGTCCCCGACCTGCGGCCTGAAGGGTTGCGGGCGGCGTTCCTGTACTGGGACGGGCAGACGGACGACGTACGGCTCACACACGCCGTCTTGAGCACCGCCCGCGCCCTGGGCGCCTGCACGGTGAACTACGTGGAGGTGGTGGGGTTCGAGCGAACGGACGGCCGCATCCGCGCTGCTGGAGTCGTGGACCGCCTGACCGGACGGACCGCCGAGGTGCCGGTGCGGTGGGTGGTCAACGCGACGGGGATCTGGGCGGAACGGGTAGCCGCCCTGGCGGGACAGAGCCCGGTGCGGATCCGCCACAGCAAGGGCGTCCACCTGGTCCTGCGCCCGCATGCCGTGCGGGCGTCGGCGGCCCTCGTGATTCCCGAGACCGACGACGGTCGGCTGGCGTTCCTGGTCCCTTGGGAGGGGAGACTCGTGCTGGGGACGACCGACGAGCCCTACGAAGCGGACCTGGACGAGCCTCCGGTCACCCGGGCGGACGCAGACTACCTACTGGACCACGCCAACCGGTACCTGCGCGCCCGCCTGCGGGCGGAAGACGTCACGGCGGTCTACGCGGGCATCCGGCCGCTGGTGAGCCGGCCTGGGGTATCGACGGCAGCGTTGAGCCGGGACCACGTGGTGGTGGCCTCCGAAAGCGGCCTCGTAACGGTCACGGGAGGCAAGCTCACCACCTACCGGAGGATGGCGGAGGACACCGTGAACGCCATCGCCCGGATGGAGGGCAGGACCAGGAGCTGCAGGACCCATTCGCTGCCCCTGGCGGGCGCGGAAGGGTTGGAGGAGGCCCGGGCGGAGCTGGCGCGCAGTCCTCTGGAGCCGGACCAGACGGAGCACCTCCTGGCCGCCTACGGGGGTTCCGCCAGGGAGGTGCTGGCCGTCCTGCAGGAGTCCCCGCACCTTTCGGTCCGCCTGGTCCCCGGGCTGCCGCACCTGGCCGCCGAGGTGGTATACGCGTGCCGCCGGCAGTACGCGGTGACCCTGGCCGACTGTCTGTACCTGCACACACGTCTTGCGGCGCTGGACGCCGCCGCCGCGGACGTGGCCGCGCCCCAGGTTGCCGAACTCATGGCGCAGGAGCTCGGCTGGACCCCGGACGAAGTGGACCGCCAGCTGCGTCACTACCGCGAGCTGCGCGCCAGGCAGGACAGCTGGCGGGTGGGGATCGGCGAGACGCAGGAGCGGGAAGCCGGGCGGGCGTCCGCGGGTCTGAGTGCAGGCTCTGCGATCTAACGTAAGGTACCCACGAGGACCCACCGCCCGGAGTGTCGAACACACTGTTGGAGGTGAGGAGCGTGTCGGAGTACCTGCCGGACGTTTACACGCGTTTCCGCCAGACGTACCCCCAGGTGGCGGAGGCCCTGGACCGGCTTGGGGCGGCCACGGAGGCCGCGGGGCCCCTGGACCCGAAGACCCAGCGGCTGGTGAAGCTGGGCATCGCCATCGGTGCGCTGGCCGAGGGGGCTGTGCGGTCCAACGTGCGGCGCGCGTTGGAGGCCGGGGCGACTGCGGAGGAGGTGCGGCACGTGGCCCTCCTGGCCCTCACCACGCGGGGCTTCCCGGCGGCCATCGCGGGCCTGGGGTGGGTGGAGGAGGTCCTAGGCCGAGGCGGGGGCCCGCTTACTTGACATAACGTGCATTATGCGAAGTAGCCCGCCCGGACCTGGGCGGCCCGGCGGGTCTTGAGGCATGCGGTATGCTCGTATGTTGGTGGCTGGAACGCAGGTGAACCGGAACACGTAACCGAGGAAGGAGAACGCGATAACATGCCGTCGACCGTCGAGCACCCTCCCGTGGTGGTCTCCGCGCCGAGGCTGCAGCGGCACCCGGCCAACCCCATCCTGCGGCCCACGGACAACTGGTGGGAGAACCGCTGGGTGTACAACGCCGCGGCCGCGGTGTACCGGGGCCGGGTCCACCTCCTGTACCGGGCCCAGGGCATGGACTGGATCTCCCGGTTCGGACTGGCGGTCCTGGCGGAGGACGGCGTCACCGTGGAGTACCGGAGCCCCCGCCCGGTGTTCGAGCCCGCGGTGGACAACCCCTGGGAGCGCCTGGGCGTAGAGGACCCGCGCCTGACCCGGATCGGCGACGTGTACTACCTGTGCTACACGGCCGCGTCCCTGTACCCGGCTCTCAAGCCGCGAACGTCCAAGCGCCCGACCCCCTTCGGCGAGGCGGGAGTGCCGTGGAGGACGCGGATCGCCATCGCCACCACCCGGGACTTCCGGAACTTCCGGCGCCGGGCCATCGCCTTCCGCAACTGGGACAACAAGAACGCCGCCCTGTTCCCTCGGAAGTTCGCGGGCCGCTACCTGCTGCTGCACCGCATCTTCCCTGACATCCACCTGGGAGTGTCCCGCGACCTGCATCACTGGCACAACTACGGCCCGATCCTTCGCGTGCGGCCGGGTATGTGGGACGGTAACCGGATCGGGATCGCAGGCCCTCCCCTGGCCACCCCTTACGGCTGGCTTCTGATCTACCACGGCGTGGACGAGGCCCGTACCTACCGCCTGGGGGTAGCCCTGCTGGACCTGGACGACCCTCGAAGGGTGCTGGGCCGGTGCGACGACCCGATCCTGGAACCGGAGGAGCCGTACGAGCAGGAAGGCCTGGTCCCCAACGTGGTGTTCTCGTGCGGGGCGGTGGACTACCGGGGTAAGATCCTCGTGTACTACGGGGCCGCGGACAGCGTGGTGTGCCTGGCCACGGTGCCCCGCGACCGCATGTGGGCGTGGGCGCGGGAGGTGGCCTTGCGGAGCCGCCAGGACGGGCAGGCCCAGTAGACGCCTGCCAAGCGTGTCTAAACCCCGGCCCGAGCCTGCCGGAGGACCTGTTCGTAGACCCGCACGTGCAGTTCGGCTTCCCTCCGCGCGTGGAAGCGCTCCGCCACCCAGGCCCGGCACGCCTCCCGGGAGATCTGGCGGATCCTCCGCACGGCCTCCACCGCCTGCTCCGGATGGTCCACTACGAAGCCCGTGCGGCCCTGCGCCACCACCTCCGGCACCGACCCCCGGCGGGTGCCCACCACGGGCAGGCCGCACGCCATCGCCTCGATCATGGTGAGGCCGAAGGACTCCTCGTACTCCACCAGATGCAGGAACGCCAGGGCGCCGCAGCAAAGCCGGTTCCGCTGCTCTGCGTCCACCGGTCCCACGAACCGGACCCGTTCCCCGTCCAGGTGTGGTTCCACTTCCCGGCGGAAGTACGCCTCCTCCTCGGGAGGCACGATCCCTCCCAGGACCAGGGGAATGCCGGTGCGGTGGGCCACCGCGATGGCGTGGTGGACGCCCTTGACGCGGGCGATCCGGCCCACGAACAGCAGGTAGTCCCCGTGGCGTCCCTCGAAGGGGAAACGTTCCACCTCCACCCCGTGGTGGATGGTGGCCACGTAGTTGAGGTCCGGCAGCAGGCGGCGCTCGGCCTCGCTGATCGCCACGTACGGGAGGTGGCGGAAGCGACGGTACAGCACCTGGCTGTCGGGCTCCGCGCCCGAGCCGTGCAGGGTCACCACCAGAGGGGTCCGCAGGAAGGGCGCATAGCCCACCACGAAGGACCCCGCGTGGCTGTGCACGAGGTCGAACTCCTCCGCACGCTGCAGGCAGTACACCGCGTGCAGGATCTCGTACGCGCGGCTGCGGGCCCGCAGGTCCGGATCCTCCTGCACGGGCCTGGGGACCACGCTTTCCAGCCTGGCCGAGGTCACGGAGTCGCCACTGGCAAATAGGGTCACGTCCACCCCCAGCCGCACCAGGGACTCCGTGAGCGTGGCCACCGCCTGCTCCCAGCCTCCGTAGTGCCGGGGAGGTACCCGCCAGGCCACCGGCGCCAGCACCGCCACCCTCACGACGCCTCTCCCTCCAGCTCGGACCACGCCAGGGCGGCCAGCAAGTAAGCCAGACAGGCTTCGGCTCCGCGGTTCTCGCTCGCTCCGTCTTCCCCCAGACCGTCCCGGCACGCTCCGGACGGGTCCACCAGGACCGCCCCCTTGAGGTTCCGCCCCCAGAACCACTCCCACGCGGCGCGCGCCGCCTCCCGGTACCGGGTCTGGCCCGTGAGCCGGTACGCCTCCACGCACGCCTCCACCAGGGCCCCGGGGTCTACCGGCTGCTGGTCCCACCGGGCTTTCTGGCCACCTCGGGGGTACCAGCCTCGGTTCCCCACGGGCACCACCAGACCGTCCTCCACCACTACGCCCAGGAGGAAGTCCAACGTCCGCAGGGCCACCTGGCGCCACCGGTCCGGGCCCACCCGCGAAGCGCGCAGCAGACCGCAAGGCACGCGGGCCAGCTCGTACGTCAGGACGGGCTCCGGCCACGGCCAGTCGGGGTCCGTGGCCGCCAGCTGGGCGCACAGCGCTTCCGCCACCGTGGCCGCCGGGATGGGGTCTGCCAGCCGCGCCAGGCCCAGCAGCGCGTTGGCCCGCCCCCTGGCGGTACGCAGTTGACCCGCGGTGGGTAGCGCCCGCTCCAGCAGGGACTCCGCCCGTCTGCGCAGCCGCGGGGGCAAGGCGGAGCCGGCTGCTTCTGCCAGGGCCCACAGGCAGCGGCCCTGGCAGTCCTCGGACCGCGCGTCCGGAGCGGGAGTTCGGTCCTGGCGCCACAGGTTGTGGAACCAGCCGTCGGGCTGGAGGCTCCGCTGCAGAAAGGACAGGTAGACCTCTGCCAGGTCTTCCAGCCCGAGGCGGGCCGCCACCACCAGGGCGCGGGCGTTGTCGTCGGCGGTGTATCCGGTCTTCGGCTCAGGGACCGGCCCGCGGGAGAACTGGATCATCCCGAACGAGTCGGTCATCCGGCGCAGGTGCGCCACCCGCACCGACCCCCGCACGCGCGGCGGCTCCACCAGGCCCCGGAACGCGCCGACCGGGTCTTCAGCGAGCCCGCTGGCGATTGCACGATCCAGGCTACCCATAGGGTCTGCCCCCGCGTGAAATCCGTGGCCCTCCGGACAGGAGGGTTTCCTATACGGCGGCCTCCGCCGCCGCCCGCTCCACAGCCTGCTCGAACAACGCGCCGTACCGGGCTGCCACCCGGGGCCAACGCATGGGCAGGCTCGCGGCGTAGGCGCGCTCGCCCAGACGGGTCCGCCTCTGCGGGTCGCCCAGCAGTTCCTCCAGGGCCTGACCCAGGGCGCGGGGGTCCTGGAACGGCACCAGCACCCCCCGTCCGTCGGACAGCACGTCCACCGCGTAGCGGTAGGGTGTGGACACCACCGCGCACCCGGCTGCGAGGGCCCACGAGAGGGTGCCGCTCACGATCTGGTCCGGGTTATGGTAGGGCGTCACGTACACGTCGGTGGCCTGCAGGTACGCCACGATCTCTTCGTCCCGCAGGTAGCGGTTCTCGAACCGCACGTGGCGGGAGAGGTTGAGCGCCCGCACCTTTTCCAGCAGCATGTTCCGGTAGCGCTCCCCCTCCCTCCTGCGGACGTTGGGGTGCGTCTCCCCGAGGACTAGGTACAGCACCTGGGGGTAGCGCTGTGCCACCCCCGGGAGGGCGTCCAGGACGTCCTCGATGCCCTTCCCGGGACTGACCAGCCCGAAGGTGGACACCACGAGCCGCGCTTCCAGCCCCAGGCGTCGCTTCGCCTCTTCCCGGGGCACCGGCTCGATGGTGGGCACCCCGTGCCACACCACGTGGACCCGGGTCCGCGGCACGCCGTAGCGGGCCTCCAGGAGGTCCACCGCGGAGGGGCTCATCACCACCACTGCCGCAGCCCGGCGGCACAGCGCCCGGGCGACCCGACGGGCCCTCGGGGGAGGGTCCGGCAGCACGGTGTGCAGGGTGACCACCAGGGGCCGGTCGAGCCGTTCCGCGAGCTCCAACACGTGCTCGCCCCACTCGCCGCCGAAGATGCCAAACTCGTGCTGCAGGTTCACCACGTGGGCGTCGCTGCGGTTGATGGCGTCCGCGGCGGCGCGGTATTCCTCCAGGGCGTCCTCGTGGACCTGAACCCGGACCTCGGGCCCGTAGGCGTAGCCAGCTCCCTCCTCGTCCATGGCCACCACCCACGTGCGCAGCCCCGCCTCCCGTAGGCTCCGGGACAGGTCCCGGGTGAAGGTGGCGATCCCGCACTCCCTCGGCGGGTAGGTGGACACCAACGCCACCGTGGGCGGCTCCCGGGTGGGAAGCCACGCGTTGCGGTTCGTCTCGCCGACACGCGGACCGTTCACCGTACCACCTCCTCCCGGCGGCCCGTGGTACCGCGGGCTCGCGTGTTCGCGCGACGAGGTCTCGATTGTCCGATCGCCCCGGGGATCCGGTACCATTATAGCAGGCAGGCTATCCGACCGTGGGCGAGTCCGGCACCCTCGTCTGGCTCCCGCCGCTGAACACCGGCCTCATCCTGGTGAGCGGACTGGCAGTGGTGGCAGGCTACGTATGCATCCGGACCCGGCGGGTGGACTGGCACCGGCGGTTCATGCTGACCGCTTCCGCCTTCGCCGCGGCGTTCCTGGTGGTGTACGGGATCCGGTGGGCCCTGCTGGGTTCCAAACCCTTCCAGGGTACCGGGTGGTTGCGCGGGGCCTACCTGGCCGTGCTAGCCAGCCACGTAGTCCTGGCCGCGGCGCTGGCGCCTATGGTCCTGGTGACCCTCCGCCGGGCCCTGCGCGGGGAGTTTGACGCCCACCGGCGGCTCGCCCGGCGAACCCTACCGGTGTGGCTGTACGTGGCCGCGAGCGGCTGGGTGGTGTACTGGATGCTGTACGGCCTGCGCTGACGTCCCTCCGCTACCCCACTCTCAGCACCGCGCCCTCCGAGGCGGAGCTCACCAGGGCCGCGTAGCGGCCGAACAGGCCCCCGCGGTACCGCGGCGCAGGGGGCACGAACTGTTCTCGCCTCCGCTGTAGCTCCTCGGGCGGTACGTCCACGTCCAGACGCCTGTTCTCCACGTCGATGACGATGGGATCCCCCTCCCGGACCAGGGCGATGGGCCCGCCCACCTGCGCCTCGGGAGCCACGTGTCCCACCATCAGGCCCCGGGTGCCGCCGGAGAACCGGCCGTCCGTCACCAGCGCCACCTCCGGTCCCAGTCCCCGCCCCACCAGCGCGGCGGTCACCGACAGCATCTCGGGCATCCCAGGCGCACCCTTGGGTCCTTCGTACCGGATCACCACCACGTCTCCAGGCTGGATCCTCCCCCCCAGGACCGCTTCCAGCGCCGCGGCTTCCCCGTCGAACACCCGGGCAGGCCCGCGGAACTGCGTGCGTTCCGTGCCCGCGACCTTGATCACCGCACCCTCGGGAGCGAGAGACCCGCGCAGCACCGCCAGCCCTCCGTGCGGCTTGAGGGGTTTTTCGGCGGACCACACCACCCGCTGTCCCGGCGCCTCCTGGGGGTCGCCCACCTCCTCGGAGAGGGTGCGCCCGGTGACGGTCTTCTGGTCGCCGTCCAGCAGACCGGCCTCCAGCATCCGGCGGAACACCAGGCGACTGCCCCCCGCCTCGTACAGCTCCCACGCGGTGTACGTACCCCACGGCCGCAGGTCCGCGATCACGGGCGTCCGGCGGGACACCCGGTCGAAGTCGTCCAGCTCCAGCGGGATCCTCACCTCCTGAGCCAGGGCCAACAGGTGCAGCACCGCGTTGGTGGACCCTCCCGTGGCCGCTACCGTGGCGATGGCGTTCAGGAAGGACTGCCGGGTCAGGAAGTCTCGAGGTGTGCGGCCGGCCCGGATCG
>JBKBVM010000199.1:0-3007 GCA_046289555.1 bacterium | reverse complement strand
GCGCCGAACGCGGCGCAGCACATCCACGAGTACGTGACCCGGGCTAAGCTGTTCATCGAGACCGTGAAGCGCCGCAACTGGACCCTGAAGGCGATCCTGGAGGCCATCGTGGAGGTGCAGCGGGAGTTCCTGGAGTTCGGGCCCAGCCACCTGAAGCCCCTCACCATGGCCACGGTGGCGGCCCGGGTGGGGGTCAGCGAGTCCACCGTCAGCCGTGCCCTGGACGGGAAGTACGTGCTGCTGCCCAACGGCCGGGTGGTATCCTGCGAGGTGTTCTTCGACGCTTCCCTGCCCGTCAAGGAGAGGATCCGGCAGCTGGTGCAGGAGGAGGATCCGGACTCCCCCCTTACGGACCGGGAGATCGCCCAGCGGCTGCGGCGGGAGGGAATGCCCATCGCGCGGCGGACCGCGGCCAAATACCGGGAGGAGGTGGGGATCCCACCTTCCTCCGTCCGGCGCCTGCGCCGCGACCTCGCGGAGGGCGGGCGTTCGGCCCTGCGGGGGCTGGCCTGAGGGAGGGAGGTGGGGCGGTGCGCATCGAAGTGCAGCCCACCCCGAACGTCCACGCCCTGAAGTTCACCCTGGACCGAAGGGTGACGGAGGGCCGCAGCGAGACGTACACGTCCCCGGAACAGGCCGCGGGTTCCCCCGTCGCGCAGCGGCTCCTGCGCATCCCCGGGGTCCGCATGGTGTTCCTGCTGAACGACTTCATCACCGTCACCCGGCAGCCCGACGCCCGCTGGGAGGACATCGTGCCCGAAGTGGAGCGGGTCCTGAGGGAGTGCCTGGGGCCGCGGGAGTAGGCGCCCGCCCGGCCGGGCGTGCTACCATACCGGAGGCTTCCGAGGAGGACCCCATGCGCATCACGCCCGAGGTGGTCGAACGCGTGGCGCGGCTCAGCCGTCTGGAGCTCACAGAGGAGGAGCGGGCCACCTTCGCGTCCCAGCTCAGCAGCATCCTGGAGTACTTCGCCCGGCTGGATCGGTTGCCCACGGAGGGGGTGGAGCCCACCTCACACGCCATCCGGGTGACCAACGTGTTCCGGCCGGACGAGGTGACGCCGTCGCTGCCGCTGGAGGCGGTGGTCGCCCTGGCGCCTCAGGCCCACGAGGGGTTCGTGGTGGTCCCGCGGGTGCTGGAGGCGGAGGAGTGAGGGAGCTCGTCGGGCGTCCCTACCACGAGCTCCGGCCGCGGCTGGGCAAGGACCTGTCCGCGCGGGATCTGGTGGACGCCTACCTGGAGAACATCGAGCGGCTCGACGGTCACGTCCGTGCCTACCTGACGGTCACCGCAGACCAGGCCCGCGCCCAGGCCCGGGAGCTGGACGACCGCCTGGCCAGGGGAGAACCCCTTCCGCCGTTGGCGGGCATGCCGGTCGCGGTGAAGGACAACCTGTGCACACGGGCCGTGCGCACCACGTGCGGCTCCCGCATCCTGGAACCGTTCGTCCCTCCCTACGACGCCACCGCGGTGCAGCGCCTGCGGGAGGCGGGGGCCGTGCTGCTGGGTAAGACCAACCTGGACGAGTTCGCCATGGGGTCGTCCACGGAGAACTCCGGCTTCTTCCCCACCCGCAACCCGTGGAGGCTGGATCACGTACCCGGTGGCAGCAGCGGCGGCTCTGCCGCGGCCGTGGCCGCGGGCGAGGCCCTGGCCGCCCTGGGCTCCGACACGGGCGGCTCCATCCGTCAGCCCGCGTCCCTGTGTGGGGTGGTGGGGCTGAAACCCACGTACGGGCGGGTGTCGCGTTACGGCCTAGTGGCCTTCGCGTCGTCCCTGGACCAGATCGGCCCGTTGAGCCTGGACGTACGGGACTGCGCCCTGGTGCTGCAGGCCATCAGCGGACACGACCCCCACGACTCCACGTCCGTGAACCTGCCCGTGCCGGACTTCTCGGCGTCCCTGGAGGCCGGCGTGCGCGGGGTGCGGGTGGGCGTGCCGGTGGAGTTCTTTGGCGAGGGCCTGCAGCCGGAGGTGCGGCAGGCGGTGCTGGAGGCGGTGAGGGTACTGGAAGGGCTGGGGGCTCGGGTGGAGGAGGTGGCGCTGCCCACCCTGGAGTACGCCCTGCCCACCTACTACCTGATCGCGTGCGCGGAGGCCAGCAGCAACCTGGCCCGGTACGACGGGGTCGCCTACGGGTACCGCAGCCCTCGGGCTCACGACCTGTACACCCTTTACGCCCGGACCCGTGCGGAGGGCTTCGGCCCGGAGGTGAAGCGGCGCATCATGCTCGGGACCTTCGCCCTCTCGGAGGGGTACTACGAGGGCTTCTACAAGAAGGCCCAGCAGGTGCGGACCCTGGTGCGCCGCGACTTCGACCGGTGCTTCCAGACGGTGGACGTGCTGGCCACCCCCACCTCACCCGTGGCCGGCTTCCGCCTGGGCGAGCGCACCGCGGACCCCCTGCAGATGTACCTGGCGGACGTGTACACGATCCCGGTGAACCTAGCGGGCCTGCCGGGGATCTCGGTGCCCTGCGGGTTTGTGGAGGGGCTGCCCGTGGGGCTGCAGCTGGTGGGCCGGCCCTTCGAGGAGGCGACCGTGCTGCGGGTGGCGTACGCCTACGAGCAGGCCACGGAGTGGCACCGCTACCGGTGCCCGCTGCTGCGGGGACAAGAAGGACGCTGGCTCGGGTGAGGTAGGCGCGTCGATGGACTACGAGACCGTCATCGGGCTGGAGATCCACGTGCAGCTGCTCACGCAGTCCAAGATGTTCTGCGGGTGCAGCACGCGGTTCGGAGCTCCCCCCAACACCCAGACCTGCCCGGTGTGCCTGGGCCTTCCGGGCTCCCTGCCCGTCATCAACCGGCGGGCGGTGGAGCTGGGCTTGCGGGCTGCCCTGGTGCTGAACTGCACGGTACACCCCACCTCCCAGTTCCACCGGAAGAACTACTACTACCCCGACCTGCCGAAGAACTACCAGATCTCCCAGTACCAGTACATGGATCACCCGCCGCTGGGAGTAGATGGGTGGCTGGAGTTCAGCGTAGACGGCGCTCAGCGCGCG
>JBKBVM010000198.1:0-3012 GCA_046289555.1 bacterium | reverse complement strand
CCGCGTCCTGCGCCGGTGGGCAGGCTCCTCCCCACCACCCTCGCGCCCGCCAGCACCCCGCCGGCGGTCCAAGCGGCACAGAGGGCCACGGGCGCTTCCGGGCGCTCTCTCAGGGTGCGCAGGCTCGGAGCCAGTGCCGCCACCGGACCCAGGGCCAGCAAGGCGGTGTTGGCCAGGGCTAGGTCCCGGTGGACGGAGAGGGCGCTGGAGAGGGCTACCACGGCGATCCACAGGACCAGCGGACGATCCACGGGACTCGGCTCCCACGGCCACCGCCGACTGGACGCGTTCTCCCACACCCACGCCAGCAGTAGAGGAATCCCCGCGGCCAGGACGTAGCCCACCGGCAACAGGCCCGCGGTCAGGTACACCAGGACCGCCCGGACGGCCGCAGCACTGACGGCCCGTCCGCGGCCCTCGCGTCCTAGGCGGTCCTGCGGGACAGCTCCAGCCACTCGCGCCACAGGACGTGCACGTAGTGCCGGTTGAGAGCCAGGCGCAGGACCACGTGCGCCAGCCGCTGGCTGCGCACCCAGCGCAGCACCGACGCCAGGTTGCCCTCGTTGACCGCGCCCCCTGCGGTCAGCAGGAACGACAGGGTGCTGTGCAGGGGGGTCAGCTGCGTCAGGAAGCGGCTGGCCAGGCCCGGGTGCTTGCGCACCAGCCGGACCGCCATGCGGGCGCGCTCCTCTTCCCTGCGCAGCAGCTCGGGGACGCTTTCGGGGGTGGCCGCGGGCTGGTAGTGGTACGCGAGGGCGCGGCGGTCGAACACCCGGCGCAGGCCCATCCGCCGGAGCCGCAGCCCCAGGTCCACGTCCTCCCACCCGTAATGGCGGAACTCCTCGTCGAACCCTCCCGCGGCCAGCAGGTGCTGGCGCCGCACCGACGCGTTCGCGGTGTCGAGGAAGGAGGGCGAGGGGTCGGGCAGCAGCGGCGGTTTACGGAACGGGTCGTCCAGGTGCGTGGTGAGCCGCAGCGGCCCGCGCCCCACGGCGCGGTCGGACCTCAGGTGGATGGCCTGGTGCGCCGCGAGGAAGCCGGGGACCGGAAACACGTCGCTGTCCACGAACACGACCACCTCACCGGTGGCTTCCCGGATGCCCAGATTCCGCGCCGCCGCCCTCCCGCGGTTTGAGGCCTGCCGCAGGTACCGGACAGGCAGGGTAGCCTCGAACCCGCGCACGGCGGCCTCGGTGTCGTCCGTGGACCCGTCGTCTACCACCAGGACCTCGAACTGCTCCTGCGGCAGGGTCTGCGCCGCGAGGGACGCCAGGCACACCCGGAGGACCTGGCTGCGGTTGTACGTGGGGACCACCACGGAGAGCCGCACGCAACTCACCTCCGTGCGGGTTCTGGCAGGAGCTGGCCCTCCGCCAGAGCCCGGAACAGGCCCCCCGAGGCCAGGAGGCTGTCGTAGGTGCCCTCCTGGACCACCCGGCCCTCGGCCAGCACCACGATGCGGTGGGCCCTCCGGACGGTGCTGATGCGGTGGGCGATCACCAGGGCTGTCCGTCCCGCCATCAGCCGTTCGATGGCCTCCTGTACCAGGGCTTCGGACTCCGAGTCCAGGGAAGAGGTGGCCTCGTCCAGGATGATGAACTCCGGGTCGGTGAGCAGGGCCCGGGCGATGGCGATGCGCTGCCGCTGTCCGCCCGACAGGCTGAGCCCCGCCTCCTCCAGCGGCGTGTCGTAGCCGTGCGGAAGCTGGCGGATGAATCCGTCTGCGTTGGCCGCCACCGCAGCCTGCACCACCTCCTCCAGGGACGCCTCCGGCCTGCCGTACGCGATGTTGTCCCGCACCGTGCCCGCGAACAGCACGGTGTCCTGGGGGACGTAGGCGATCCTCCGGCGCAACGACTCGGTCCGCACCTCCCGGAGGTCCACCCCGCCCACCGTCACCCGACCACGGGTGGGGTCGTAGAACCTCAGGAGGAGGTTGACCAGCGAGCTCTTGCCCGCGCCGCTCGGCCCCACCAGGGCTACGTGCTCGCCGGGCCGGATGCGGAAGGTCACCCCCCGGAGGGCCCAACGGCCGGGCTCGTACGCCAGCCACACGTCGTCGAACACCACCTCGCCCAGAGGTCCCGGCAGGTCCCGGGCTCCCTTGGGTTCCTCCACCACCGGCACCCGGAGGATTTCCTCCACGCGGTCCAGCGCCGCGGCTGCCTGACGCGCGTGGCTGTAAAGGCGCGTGAGGCTGACGCCCGGCTCGATGGCCATGGCCACGTACGCGATGAACGCCACCAGCTCGCCGGGAGTCATCAGGCGCGCGGCCACCAGCTGTCCGCCCACCCAGAGGAACACGATGAGTCCCACCGCGGTGGCCAGGCTCATGGCGGACACCTCCAGCGCCACCAGCCGGCCGATGCGCAGCTGCTCGCGCAGCAGGCGTCGGTTCTCCGCGGAGAACCGACGTTCCTCCCGTCCTTCCTGGACGAAGGCGCGTACGATGCGGGCGCCCGCGATGACCTCCCGGACCCGGGTGGCGAGCTCGGCCACCCGCCGCTGCGCGAGGGCGGAGGTGTGCTGGATCTGGGAACCGAAGTGCCGCGCCAGGAGCGCGGTCCCGGGCAGGATGGCGAAGGTGGCGGTCGCGAGCCGCCAGTCCAGCACGAACAGCATGACCACCGTGCCCAGCAGCGTCACTGCGGTGGCCACGAAGTCCACCAGCCCGACCAGGAGGTGGGTGTGGACCAGCTGGGTGTCCTGCAGCGCCCGGGACATCACCTCCGCGCTGTGCCATCCCCCCAGGCGGTCCACCGGCCACCGCAGGACCCTGGAGAACAGGCGGTCCCTCAGGTCCGCGGTGGCGCGGTGGGCGAACGTGAAGTTCAGGTGGATCTGCCCGTACAGGAACACGGACCGCAGGACGAACACCCCGAGTCCCAGCAAGGCGAGCTGCTGCAGGAGCGCCAGGTCTCCCGTGGCCGTGATGCGGTCCACGAGGTCCCGGAACAGCAGGGGCACGCTGAGGCCCGCCGCGGGGGCGGCCCGGAAGCACGCCCCCCCCGC
>JBKBVM010000197.1:0-3044 GCA_046289555.1 bacterium | reverse complement strand
TGTGCTCGGACGCGGACTTGGATGCGGCGGTGCGGGGGGTGCTGGTGGGCCGGTACTGGAACTGCGGGCAGAGCTGTCTTGCGGCCAAGCGGGTGTACGTGTTCGAGGACGTGTACGACGCGTTCCTGGACAAGCTGCTGGAAGGGGTGAGCCGGTACGAGCCCGGGGAGGGCTGGGTGAGAGCGCAGCGGCCCAAGATCCGCCTCGGCCCCCTGCACACCGCGCGGCAGCGGGCGGAGGTGCTGGAGCAGATGCAGGACGCCGTGGCCCGCGGCGCCCGCGTGGCTTACGGGGGCCACATCCCCGACGGACGCCCGCGTGGCCACTTCCTGGAGCCCACGGTGCTGGTGGACGTCCCCCACGACTCCCGCGTGGTGCAGGAGGAGGTGTTCGGGCCGGTGCTGCCGGTGTTCCGCGTGCGGGACATCGACGAGGCCGTCCGGCTGGCCAACGACTCCCCGTACGGCCTGGGTTCCTCCATCTGGACCTTCAACGTGCGGTGGATCCACAAGGCCATCCAGGAGCTGCAGGCCGGCATGACGTGGGTGAACCAGGTGCACTACGGCTACGACGAGCTGCCCTTCGGCGGGACCAAGCAGAGCGGGTTCGGCAAGGAACACGGGGTGGAGGCGGTGGACTACTACGTGGAGCTGAAGTCCGTGGTGGTGGGCGGCCTGGCGTAGCTGCGACCACGAGCCTGAGGAGGGAGGCCATGGCGGTGGAGTTCTCGCGGGAGGGCGGCGTAGGGTCCATCACCCTGAACCGTCCGCCCGCCAACAGCTACGACTTCGGGTTTGTCGAGGAGCTGGACCGGGCGGTGCAGCAGGCGGAGGCGGACCCACAGGTCCGGGTGGTGGTGGTCCGCAGCGCCCTGGAGCGGTTCTTCTCCGCGGGCGCGGACGTGCGGGCCTTCTCGGAAAACCCGCCCGACCGCAACATGGAGCTGGTACGCTACGCCCACCGGGTGCTGGGGCGCATCGCGCAGGTCCCGAAGGTGTTCATCGCGCAGATCGGCGGCCACGCCCTGGGCGGGGGACTGGAGATCGCCCTGGCGTGCGACCTGCGGTTCGGCGCCCGCGGGGAGTACCGGGTCGGGCTGCCGGAGGTGACCCTGGGCCTGCTGCCGGGCAACGGCGGCACGCAGCGGCTCCCGCGGCTGGTGGGCTGGAGCCGGGCCCTGGACCTGATGGTGACCGGCCGCACCCTCAGCCCCGAAGAGGCCTACGCGTACGGGATCCTGGACCGGCTGGTCCCCCCAGAACGCCTGGCGGAGGAGACGGCTGAGTACGCCCGCAGGCTGGCCTCCGGGCCCGCGCGGGCCGTGGGCGCCATCAAGCTGGCGGTGCGGCTGGGAGTGGACCGGCCGCTGGAGGACGGACTGCGGCTGGAGCGGGAGCTGGTGGACGCTCTGTTCCGCAGCGAGGACGCCCAGGAAGGAATCCGGGCGTTTCTGGAAAAGCGCGCCCCGCTTTTCCGGGGCGTGTGAGGGGAGGACGGCCGTGGCGGAGATGTTTGTTGGCGGCGAGTTCGTGCGCACCGGACGGGAGCGGTTTCCCGTACTGAACCCCGCCACGGAAGAGGTCCTGGACACCGTACCGCTGGCGGGCCCCGAGGAGGTGGACCTGGCGGTCCAGACCGCCCACCAAGCTTTCCAGACGTGGTCCGCTATGCCCGCGGCGCGACGGGGCGACCTGCTCCTCCGGGCTGCCCACCACGTGCACGACCACCTGGAAGAGCTGGCCCGCACCCTGACCCTGGAGCAGGGCAAGCCGCTGCGGGAGGCCCGGCTGGAGATCCGCCGGTTCGTGGAGACCCTGGTGCACTACGCAGGGCTGGGCCGCAACCTGAGGGGCGGGTACGTCCCGAATCTGGACGAGGGAGCCTACGGGTTGGTGCTCAAGCGCCCCCTGGGGGTGGTGGCGGCCATCGTCCCGTGGAACTTCCCCACCACCCTGCTGGGCAACAAGCTCGGCCCGGCGCTGGTGGCGGGCAACACCGTGGTCGCCAAGCCCGCGGAGACCACACCGCTTGCGACCCTTCGGATCGCGCAGCTGCTGCACGAGGCGGGCCTGCCTGCGGGCGTGTTCAACGTGGTGACCGGGACCGGCCCACAGGCCGGTGAGGCCCTGGTCCGCCACCCCCTGGTGCGGAAGGTGGCGTTCACCGGCTCGACCCAGGTGGGCAAGCGCATCATGGCCCTGGCGGCGGAGGGGGTCAAGCGGGTGACCCTGGAGCTGGGCGGGTCCGACCCCATGATCGTGTGCGACGACGCGGACCTGGACGCCGCGGCCAGCGCCGCCAGCGTGGGCCGGTTCTTCAACTGCGGGCAGGCGTGCGTGGCCGTAAAGCGCCTGTTTGTCTTCGAGTCCGTGGCGGAACCGTTCGTGGAGAAGCTGCTGGCGAAGGTGCGGCGGCTGCGGGTGGGCCCGGGCCTGGAGGACGGCGTGCACATGGGGCCCCTGCACACCCAGCGTCAGCGGGAGCGCATCGAGGAGCAGGTGCAGGACGCCCTGGACCGAGGCGCCCGTTTGCTCACAGGCGGCCGGCGGCCCGAGGACCCGCGGCTGCAGAAGGGCTTCTTCTACGAGCCCACCGTCCTCCTGGACCCCGACCCGCAGGCCCGGGTGGCGCAGGAGGAGGTGTTCGGGCCCGTGCTGCCCATCTGGCGCGTGGCGGACCTGGAGGAGGCCATCCAGCGGGCGAACAGCTCCCCCTACGGCCTGGGTTCGTCCATCTGGACCCGCAGCCTGGAACGGGCGTCCGTGGCCGCGGAGCGGCTGGAAGCCGGCTACACGTGGGTGAACTCCGTCAACCGGATCTACGACGAGCTGCCCTTCGGCGGGACCAAACAGAGCGGGTTCGGGAAGGAACACGGGCTGGAAGCGCTAGACTATTACATGGAGACCAAGTCCGTGGTGGTACGGGCGCTCAGGGGGTAACCGGGTTGACGACAGCCGCGGAAGTCCCGGAACGGTACAACGCCAGCACCCTGCTGGACCGCAACCTCGAACGGGGGCTCGCCGAGAAGGTGTGTGTCCGCTGGC
>JBKBVM010000196.1:0-3063 GCA_046289555.1 bacterium | reverse complement strand
CGGGGGAAGGGTGTCGCCCAGCTGTCCGTACGCCTCCAGCCCCACGGGCAGTTCCATCCACTCCACGGAGAGGCCTGCCGCGCGGGCCGACAGGTCCGCCAGGTCCACCGCCACGGGGACCACCTCGGGCCCGATGCCGTCGCCCTTCAGGACACCGACCCGGTACACGACCACACGGGGCCCTCGCGGACTCATCCCTCCGGCAGCGGCTCCGGAAAACCCAGGAGGCCTGCGGCCCGCCGGACCTGCGCGGCCACCTCCTCCGGCAGCTCCACCACCTCTGCCTGCTCGGCGGTCCGGCGCGCCTCCCGCTCGCCCGGCAACAGGACTTCCGCAAAGCCTGGGGCCAGGGCCGTGCCCTTCACCATCCGCACGAGGCGTTCCACGTCCGTCAGGAAGCCAGAAGGTTCGCGGAGCTGCCGCGCGTCCACCGCGAAGAAGGCGTGGCTGGCGCCGAAGCGGCTCCCGCGGCGAGGCGAGACGTCCCGGCCGAAGCTGCCGCCAGACAGCACGCCCGTGAGCACGTCCACCACCAGGGCCATCCCGTACCCCTTGTAGCCTCCCACAGGAAGGAGCGTGCCGGCCAGGGCCTGTTGCGGGTCCTCCGTGGGGTTGCCCTGCGGATCCAGGGCCCATCCAGCGGGCAGCCGCTCGCCTCGCTCTGCGGCCAGGCGGACCCGGCCCTGGGCCGCCACCGAGAGGGCCATGTCCAACACGATGGGAGGCCCGTCCCTGCGCGGGAGGGCCGCCGCCACCGGGTTGTTGCCGAGGACCCGCTCCCGTCCGCCCCACGGGGCCAGGCTGGGCGCCGCGTTGGCCAGGGCCACGCCCACGAGGCCTTCTCGGGCGGCCATCTCCGCGTAGTAGCCCGCCCGTCCGAAGTGGCCTGCGCTGCGCACCCACACGCCCGCGAGGCCGCTGCGGCGGGCCTTCTCCACGCACCTACCCATCCCGTCCACCGCGGCCACCGGACCCGGGCAACCCTCCGCGTCCAGCAGGAGGAAGGCGGCACCTTCCCGGACCACCCGAGGCCGCACCCCGGAACGCCAAGTGCCGGTGCGTACGAGCTCCGCGTACGCGCCCACCCGGACCACGCCGTGGGAGTGCACTCCGGCGCAGTCCGCGCTCACGAGGACGTCCGAGATCACCCGAGCGTCTTCGGCGTCCAGCCCTGCGGCCTGGAACAAGCGGGCCACCCAGGTGCGCAGCTCCCCCACCGGGCACCGGGGCACGGCTAGGGCTCCGGGTGGCCTACCGCGGGCACCGGTACGCCGGGCTGCGGCAGGGTGTGGCCGGCGGCGATGCGCATCCGGATCATCTGCGCCCTCGCCATGTGCTGGCGTGCCAGCTGTTCCGCACGGTCCGCGTCCCCACACCGGATGGCGTCCAGCAGGGCCCGATGCTCGGCCAGGGCCTCGCGGGCGCGGCCCGGGTAACTCAGGGTGGTGACGGGCTGACGGGTGATGAGCAGCCAGATCCGCTGCAGCTCCCGCGCCAGGTAGCGGTTGCGGGCGGCGCGCCAGATCACCGCGTGGAATTCCGCGTTCAGCCGCGCCAGGGCGGGCAGGTCGTCCTGTTGAAGGGCGCGCTCCATGTCCTCGCACAGCTCTTCCAGGAAGTACACCTCGCTGGTGGTGATCCCGCGGGCCGCGAGCCGCGCTGCCAGCCCCTCCAGGGTCTCGCGCACCACGCACAGGTCCAGCAGTTCCTCCTGGGTGGGCTCCGCCACCGCGAGCCCCCGGCGCCGGCCCCGCTCCAGGTAGCCTTCCGCCCGCAGGCGCTGCAGGGCTTCCCGCACGGGCGTGCGGCTGCACCGGAGCTGGCGCGCCAGCTGCTCTTCCCGCAGGGGGTCTCCCGGGCGCAGGCGCCCGCTGCGGATGGCGGCCACCACCCACTCGTACACCGCCCGGGAGGCGGCCACCCGCCTCCGGCCGGAGGTCCTGTTGGGCATCGAGCAAATTGTATGCAAATGAACACAGGTTGACAACTCTTTTGGACGATGGTATGCGTTGTCGCGAGGCGTCGGGCGGAGGATCCGGGAAGGCTCCGTGGAAACTGCAGCGGAGGAGGACCGGGCCGTGGGAAACCAGCGGAGGATCCGGGCGGTGCTCATGCGGGGCGGGACCAGCCGCGGGGTGTTCTTCCTGCGGCCCGACCTGCCGGAAGACCCCGAACTGCGGGATCGCGTGATCCTGAAGGTGTTCGGGGGCGGTGACCCCTACGGCCGGCAGGTGGACGGTCTGGGGGGAGCGGTGTCCACCACCAGCAAGGTGGTGATCGTGGCCCCGCCTTCCGTACCTGAAGCGGACGTGGAGTTCACTTT
This sequence comes from bacterium, assembly GCA_046289555.1. Lineage (GTDB taxonomy): Bacteria > Sysuimicrobiota > Sysuimicrobiia > Sysuimicrobiales > Sysuimicrobiaceae > Tepidifontimicrobium. Next base: position 740 of record JBKBVM010000196.1, on the reverse strand, counting down.
CGGACAGGTGAGCGTCACCGAGCCCCTGGTGGACTACGGGGGGACGTGCGGGAACCTCACCGCGGCGGTGGGGCCCTTCGCCATGGAGGAGGGGCTGGTGCGGGGTACAGACCCCCTCACCACCGTGCGGATCTGGCAGACCAACACGCGCAAACGCATCCACGCCCACGTCCCCACCCGCAACCGCCTGCCCGAGGTGGAAGGGGACTACGCCATCGACGGGGTGCCGGGAACGGGAGCCCGCATCGCGCTGGACTTCCTGGACCCCGCGGGGTCGGTCACGGGGCGGCTGCTGCCCACCGGCAAGGCCGCGGAGCTCCTGCACGTGCCCGGGGTGGGCAGCGTCACCGTGTCCCTGGTGGACGCGGTGAACCCGGTGGTGTTCGTCCGGCCGCAGGACGTGGGCCTGCGGGGTACGGAGGGCCCGGAGGAGGTGGACGGCAACTCAGACCTGCTCCAGCGACTGGAACGGGTCCGGGCGCACGCGGCGGTTCACATGGGCATTGCCGCCACGCCTGAGGACGCCACCCAGCGCAGCCCGGGGATCCCTAAGCTGGCCTTCGTCTCGCCTCCCGCCGCGTACCGGTCCACCCGCGGGGCGGTGGTGGAAGCGGCGGAGGTGGATCTGGTGGGCCGGATCCTGTCCATGGGTAGGCTTCACCGGGCGTTCGCGTTGAGCGGGGCGGCGTGCACCGCGGTGGCCGCTCAGGTGGAGGGGACCGTGGTGCACGAGGCCGTGC
>JBKBVM010000195.1:0-3065 GCA_046289555.1 bacterium | reverse complement strand
GACCGCCGAGCGTGAGGTGGCAGCGCAAGGCGCCGCCGCGGGCCTGCGGGCCGGGGCGGACTTCGTCCGCTACGTACGGGTGCACTCAGGGCCGTGGAGCGCCTGGCCCACCCGGTGGCCGCCCGCCACCGACCGGGTGCTGCAGAAGAGCGACCTGGTGCTGCTGGACGCGGTGGGGGCGCGCGGCGGCTACGCCTTCGACGTGGGGCGCACGACCCTGGTGGGGTTCGACGCCCTACCGTGGCAGAGGGAGTTGTTCGACGCCGTCCTGAGGGCGCTGGCCGCCTGCCTGCGGGCGATCCGCCCGGGCGTGCCGGTGGCGCAGGTGGTCCGGGCGGCCCTGCGGGCCTTCGAGGAGCGAGGGCTGGGCCCGCACGCCTCCCGGTTCGTCGGACACGGGATCGGCCTGGAGACCGTGGAGGCCCCCTTGCTGGTACCGGACAGCTCCGAGGTCCTGCGGGAAGGGATGGTGCTGTGCGTGGAGCCGGCAATTTACCTCCCGGAGCGGGGCGGGGTGTGCGTGGAGGAGGTGGTGACGGTGGCCCCCGACGGCTGCGAGATCCTCACCTCGGATGTCCCCCGCAGGCTGTGGGAGTGACGGCGGTCGAGCTCGGGGTGGCAGGGAAGTTGCTCGAGCGTCCTTCGGGAGGCCCGGTACGGTGGTTGGCTCGTTGATCGCCGGGCGCTGGGGCGCTTACCTTCAAGCATAGGGGGCCTGTCGTGGCTGAGTCGCCAGCCATAAGGGTGTTGGCGGTGGACCCGCATCCGATCGTGCAGGTGGGGCTGCGGGCGGTGCTGGAGAGCGCGCCGGGCGTGGACCTGGTGGGGGTCTGCGAGGACGGCCTGTCTGCCCTGCGGGCGTGCGCGGAGAAACACCCGGACTTGGTCATTTTGGAGGTGAACCTGCCGGGGATGAGCGGGCTGGAGGTGTGCAAGGCGGTCAAGCGGGACCACCCGCAGACGGAGATCCTGATCCTGACCTCGGACGACCGGGACGAGACGGTGTTCGAGGCCATCCGCGCCGGGGCCACCGGGTACATCCTGAAGGACATCACTCCGGACAACTTGGTGCGGGCCATCCACTCCATCACGCGGGGCCAGACCATGGTGCACCCCCGCATCGCCCGCCGCGTGCTGGACCGGCTGTCCCTCATGGCGCAGGAGCCCGAGGGGGGCCGGCTGTACGGCGACGGCCTCACGGAACGGGAGATCGAGATCCTGGTGGAGGTGGCCAAGGGCGCCACCAACAAGGAGATCGCCAAGAAGCTGGTCATCTCCGAGAGCACCGTCAAGAGCCGCCTGCGGAACATCTTCCGGAAGATCTCCGTGCGGGACCGGGCGGAGGCTGCAGCCTACGCCATCCGCAAGGGGTACATGCGCTAGACTGCGCTCCCGTCCAGCGCGCCTGCAATGCCCGGCGCAAGGCGAGGCCGCGTGGCCGATCGGTCACGGGACGCTACCCGGATCGCCGCCCGGACGGGTCGAAAGAGGGGGGTGCGGGTGTGCGACCGGGAGGACCGATAGTAGCCGGCCGACAGCCCCATTGGGGGCGATCGGTGGCTTCCCTCCCCTCATGGCCGCTGCTATTCAAGAGACTACATCGAGCGAGGGGGTGAGCCATGACGGGTGTCCGTCCGGAGCTTGGGTCGAGAGACAGACCAGCCCGCGGCTCCGAGACCGACCGGCTTCTGGCCGCGGTGCGGGAAGCGGCGGAGAGCATGCGGTTCGGGCACATCCTCATCAAGGTCCAGGACGGGAAGGTCGTCCAGGTGGAGAAGACGGAGAAGGTGCGGTACGAGTAGCTGAAGTCGGGCCGCCCCGGCGAGGGCGGATCTGAAGAAGGGCTGACCCGAAAAAGAAACGGGAGGCCTCCTGCGGACGCAGGAGGCCTTTCGATTTTGACGGCCGGGGCGTGCCATGGAGCAGATCAACGTGCGAGCGGTGGACTGCCGGAAGGTGGATCCCACGGGCGGAGGCGGGCCGGTGGTGGTGGGCGACCGCGTCCGCTACGCCGACCGCGTGTGGAGGGTGGTGGGGATCTACCTGGTCTACGACCCTGCCACCGGGCAGTCGGAGGAGTACTGCGTGTTGAGCGGCGGGAACGACCGGACGTCTTCTGGGGCAGGACAGCCATGAAGGGAGGGGTCGCGATGCAGACAGCCAGGGTCTCTCGGTGGTGGCCTCTGGTGGTGGGCGTGTTCGTGCTGCTCGCCTCCGGAGCCGCGGCGCAGCCGCCCGAGGAGTACACCCTCGGGCCCGGGGACGTGGTGGACATCGTGGTGCTCGGGGAGCCCACGCTGACGGTCACGTTGACGGTCCGGCCGGACGGACGGATCAGCTACCCCATGCTGGGCGAGCTGGTGGTGGCGGGGCTGAAACCGTCGGAGCTGGCGGGCCGCATCACCCAGGGGCTGTCCCGGTACATCCGGCAGCCGCAGGTGACCGTCTCCGTGCGGGACGCCCGCGGCCGGCCCTTCGTGTACCTGGTGGGGCAGGTGGCGCGGCCGGGCGCGTACGAGATCCAGCGCGGCTGGACGGTGGTGCAGGCCATCGCTTCCGCGGGAGGGGTGACCCCGCGGGCGGACCTGCGCAGGTCCCAGCTGCTGCGGCAGAACCAGACGATCCCCGTCGATCTGGAGCGGGTGCTGCTCCGCGGCGAGGCGCAGGAGGCGCCGGCCCTCGAGGCGGGAGACGTGGTGGTGGTCCCGGAGTCGCCCCTGCGCCGCGTGTTCGTCCTCGGGCTCGTGGCCCGGCCCGGGGCCTACGAGATCGGCGAGGGGGCCCGGCTGCACGAGGCCATCAGCCTAGCAGGGGGGCCGGACCGCCGGGCGGCCCTGGAGTCCGTGGGCGTGATCCGGCAGGAGGCAGCACCCCGCGGCCGGGTGCAGACCTTCGACCTGTTGCGGTTCTTGCGGAGCGCGGACGCCTCGCAGAACCCCGTGCTGCAGCCGGGGGACGTGGTCTTCGTACCCGAGACCCGCACGCCCGACTGGGAGAGTGTACTGCGCGGGCTGAGCTTCATCTTCACCATCCCGTTCATCCGCTGGTAGGCGGAGGGAGGAGGG
>JBKBVM010000194.1:0-3069 GCA_046289555.1 bacterium | reverse complement strand
GTTTCCTTCGAGCGCGCGGGCGTCCCCGCGGCCATGCTGCACCGTCCGGGCGACCCCCACCATCACTCGCCCGAGGACACCCCCGACCGGGTGCGGCCGGAGCTGCTGGAGCCGGTGGTGCGGTTGGCCGCGCACTCCCTGCTGCGCCCGGTGCTGGTGGCCGGGGTGGCGCCCCTGCGGCCGCCGGCTTCCCGACCGCCCGGTCGGCTATAATGCCCCTAGCCGACCGGTCGGTCGAGCCGAGGGGAGGGAGTGGGGTGCTCGTCCAGGACGACCTGCTGGCGCCCGAGGTGGTGCGCGATCCCTACACGTACTTCGCCCGACTCCGGGAGCACGACCCGGTGCACTGGAACGACCGCTGGGGCGGCTGGCTGGTGACCCGTTACGAGGACGTGGTGCGGGCCTTCCGTGACCCGGAGCGGCTTTCCAGCGACCGGATGGCGCACTTCCAGCAGGAGCTCACGCCCCACGACCGGGAGAAGCTGCACGTACTCATCAAGTACTTCTCCCGGTGGCTGGTCTTCACCGACCCGCCGTACCACACCCGGGTCCGCATGCTGGTCAACAAGGCCTTCACGCCCACCAGCGTGGAGCGCCTGCGGCCGAGGGTCCGCCAGATCGTCCACGAGCTGCTGGACGCAGTCCAGCCTCGGGGCCACATGGAGTTCGTGCGGGAGTTCGCCTTCCACCTGCCCGTCATCGTGATCTCCGAGTACCTGGGCGTACCCCCCGAGGACCGCGAGGCGGTGAAGGAGTGGTCCGACGAAACCTCCCGGATCTTCTTCATCCGTGCGGACGACCCCGACCGCCGGGAGCGGTCCCAGGCAGGGCTCGTCAAACTCCTGGAGTACTTCGAGCCCCTCATCCACCAGCGCCGCCGGAGCCCCCGCGACGACCTCATCTCCGCCCTCGTGCAGGCCGAGGAGCGGGGCGACCTGCTGAGCCACGACGAGCTGCTCGCCACCTGCACGGTCCTCCTGTTCGCGGGCCACGAGACCACCACCAACCTCCTGGCCAACGGCCTTCTGGCCTTGCTGCAGCACCGGGACCAGTGGGAGCTCCTGCGCCGGGACCCGGCGCTGAACCGGTCCGCCACCGAGGAGCTGCTCCGTTACGACGGGCCGGTGAAGGCTACCTTCCGGTGGGCGAAGGTGGACGTGCAGCTGGGCGGCAAGACCGTGCGCGCGGGGGACCGGATGCTGCTGGTGCTGGCCTCCGCCAACCGGGACCCGGAGAAGTTCGCCGACCCCGACCGCGTGGACATCACCCGCAACCCCAATCCGCATGTGGCCTTCGGCCACGGCATCCACGTGTGCCTGGGGGCGCCCCTGGCGAGGCTGGAGGGACAGGAGGCGTTCACCGCCCTGGCACAGCGGTTCCCCACCCTGCGCCTGGCCAGCGAGTCCCTGGAGTACCACCCCACCATCGTGTCGCGGGCGCTGGTGGAGCTGCCCGTGGAGTGGTAGCCGTGCGCCGGCTGCGGATCGAAGTGGACTACCACCGGTGTGTGGGCAGCAGCATCTGCGTCCTGACGGCTCCCCGCACCTTCGCCCTCAACGAGCACGGGCAGTCCGCGGTGACCGACCCGGAGGGCGACCCCGTGAAGACGGTCCTGGAGGCCGCGGAGGGCTGCCCCACCATGGCCATCACGGTGTTCGACGCGGACACGGGCGAGCAACTGTTCCCGTGACGGCGCCCCGTGGCCGAGGCACATGATCGAGATCCGCGATCTGGTGAAACGATACGGCCCCCGCGTGGCGCTCCACGGGGTGAGCCTCTCCGTGCGGGAGGGCGAGGTTTTCGGCCTGCTGGGACCGAACGGAGCTGGCAAGACCACCCTGGTCTCAATCCTGGCTACCCTGCTTCCTCCCGACGAGGGTCAGGTGACGGTCGGCGGACATGACCTGGTGCGACAACCCGGCCGGGTCAAGCCGCTCGTCGGCTTCGTACCCCAGGACCTAGCCCTCTACCCCACGCTCAGCGCCCGGGACAACCTGGCCTTTTTCGGCCGGATTTACGGCCTGCGGGGAAGGGCTCTTCAGGAAAGGGTCGCAGCCGTGCTGGACGTGGTGGGTCTGCAGGAGCGTGCCGGGGATCCCGTGCGCACCTTTTCCGGCGGGATGAAGCGGCGTCTCAATATCGCCGTAGGCCTGATCCATCGGCCGCGGGTCCTTCTCCTGGACGAGCCTACGGTCGGGGTAGACCCGCAGTCGCGCCACTTCATTTTGGAGCACCTCCAGCGGCTGAAGGCGGAGGGGATGACCGTCCTGTACACCACCCACTACATGGAGGAAGCCCAGCGCCTCTGCGATCGGGTGGCCATCGTGGACGAGGGACGGGTGGTGGCCATGGGGACGCCGGGGGAGCTGGTCCGCCTGCTGGGTGGCGGGGTGCTCTACGTTGGGGTGGCAGCGGGGGAGACCGAGAGGCTACTACCCCTCGTGCGCACCCTGCGAGGGGTCCAGGCCGTTTCGGTTCAGGACAGCCGGCTCAAGGTCCAGACCTACGACGCCCGCAGGGCCCTGCGGGAAGTGGTCGAACTGTGTAACGCTTACGGTGTACCGATCCTGTCGCTCGAGGTGCTGGAGCCTAACCTGGAGAGTGTGTTCCTGCACTTGACGGGCAAGCGCCTGCGTGACTGAGGGGGCCGCCGTGCTCAACCAGATCCTGGCTCTGACCTGGAAGGACCTCAAGATCTTCCTCAAGGACCCCGGAGCTGTGGCGCTGACCTTCCTGCAACCCTTTATGTTCATCGTGGTGATGAGCTACGCGTTGCAGGGCCTGTTCAACCCCGGCCCGGGTCAGATCCGCGTTTTGGCCGTGAACGAGGACCGGGGGATCCAGGCGGCGGCCGTCCTGAGGGAGCTGGACGAGAGGGAGGCCTTTCAGGTGGAAAAGGTCTGGGAGGGCCAACCCGTAACCCGCGCGCTCGCGGAGCGGCTGATCGCCCAGCGGAAACGCAACATCGCGCTGGTCTTCCCGCCGGACTTCTCCGAGGTCCTGGAGCAAAGACCCGCGGGCGGGCGACGCACGACCATCCTGGTCCTTGTGGACCCGACCACTCCCAAC
>JBKBVM010000193.1:0-3078 GCA_046289555.1 bacterium | reverse complement strand
AGACTAAGTACTCGGTCCCCGTGTGCAGCTCCACCACCTCTCGCTCCGCCAGACCCGCCCACCGGGCTACCTCCGCCAGGTCCGGGCCGAACTCGCCCCCGTACACCACGGGCACCTCGTGCCGCTGTCCTTCGGGCGCCGCCTGGGGGCTCTCGGGAGCCTGGCGTGCGCGTGCCGCCACCGCCTCTGCGGTCACCGTGCGCGGGTCGAAGTGCACCAACAGGGACGCGTAGGCAGGCACCGTCTCGACCACCCCCGGAAGCCCCCGCAGCCACCGGTCCAGGTGCAGCACCCGGGCCAGCAACTTGGGATCCACCTCGGTGCCCAGCCGCACCAGGAGCGCCCGCGACCCGAAGGCCAGGACGTCCATCAGACCCGCGGCGACAGCCCGCGGTACACCCGCGGCAGACGCGGGCCCAGGCGCGTGACGATCTCGTACGGGATGGTCCCGCACAGGGAAGCCAGCTCCTCCGCGGGGACCGCAGGGCCCACCAGCTCCACCTCCTCTCCCTCCTCCACCTCCAGGTCGCCCGCGTCCAGCATGAGGAAGTCCATGCACACGGCTCCCGCGTACCGCACCCGGTGCCCCCCCACGCTGGCGAACCCTCGGTTGGACAGGTTGCGGGGGATGCCGTCCCCGTAGCCTACCGGGACCGTCACGATGGTGGTCGGCCGCGAGGTTCGGTAGCTGGCGCCGTAGCTGACCGGCGTCCCCTCGGGCACACGGCGCACCTGCACGGCTCGGGCCACCACCCGCATGGCCGGCCGCAGCCCAGGCGTCGGCACACCGGGCGACAGCCCGTACAGGGCGATGCCGACCCGTACCAGGTCCAGGTGACTGGCTGGCAGCGTGAAGGTGGCCGCGCTGTTGGCCGCGTGCACGAACGGCACGTGGTGTCCCCGGGCCCGGAGAGCCTCCACCACCGCCAGGAACTGCCGCAGTTGAAGAAGGGTGAAGCTCCGGTCCGTGTCCGCGGACGCGAAGTGCGTGTACACGCCCTCCAGGTGCAGTCCGGGTGTGTCGGCGATCCGATCCGCCACCTCTGCGGCCTCCTCCGGAGCGAACCCGACCCGGGTCATACCCGTGTCCACCTTCAGGTGGACCGCCACGCCCACCGGGGACCGGCGGCTGGCCTCCGCCGCGGCCTGCAGGCTTTGGGTGGAGAACACCGTGAAGGACACTCTCTGGCTGGCTCCCTCCACGACGGCTTCAGGCGAGCTGTAGCCGAAGACCAGCACGGGTACCTGAAGCCCCGCGGCGCGCAGCTGCAGGGCCTCTTCGGCCAGCGCGACGCCCAGCCACGTGGCACCTGCCTCCACCGCCGCCCGGGCCACGGGCACGGCGCCGTGTCCGTACGCGTCCGCCTTGACCACGGCCAGCAGCTGGGTGGAGCGGCGGAGCACCCCCAGCGTGGCGCGCACGTTGGACCGGACGGAGTCCAGGTCGACCTCAACCCACGCTGGCCGCATGGAGGTAGCTGAACGGTTCTCTGGCCCGTCCGGTACGGACCCTGTAGATGGCGTCCGGAATGCGTTCCGCCACGTCGTGGGCCAGCAACCCTCGGTCGCCCCACTCCTCGGCCAAAAGGTCCGCCGCGAGGCCGTGCAGGTAGGCCGCCACCCAGGCGGCGTCGAGCGGCACCAGCCCCTGGGCCAGCAAGGCGGCCACCGCGCCCGTGAGGACGTCCCCCATCCCTCCGGAGGCCATTCCGGGGTTGCCCGTGGGATTCACCACCACCCGGCCCTCCGGAGACGCCACCACGGTGCGAGCCCCCTTCAGCAGGGTTACCGCGCCCGTGAGCCGGGCCGCGGACCGCGCCACCTCCAGGCGCGCGCGCTGCACCTCGGAGGTGGAAATACCCAGCAGCCGGCCCAGCTCCCCCGGGTGCGGGGTGATGACCACGGGCGCACGGGCCGCGCGCAACGCAGCGTGCTGGCCGCGCAGGACGTTGAGAGCGTCGGCGTCCAACACCACGGGGCGGTCGCAGGCCTCCAGGACCCCCCGGACGACCCGGCTCACCCCTTCCGCGGTGGTGAGACCAGGCCCCAGGGCCACCACGTCCGCGTCCTGCGCGTATTCCATGACGGGGTCCAGGGCGGAAGGATCCAGGGCGCCCTCTGCGTCCGGCAAACCGGCCGGCATGAACTCCAGGGCGGAGGCAGCCACGGCAGGGAAGATACAGCTCGGCACCAGCAGCCGCACCAGCCCCGCACCGCACCGCAGCGCGCCCAGGGCCGCCAACTTGGGCGCGCCGGGGAACCGGGCAGACCCCGCCACCAGCAGCACCCTGCCGTAGGTGCCCTTGTGGGTCTCCGGAGCCCGGGGCGGGAGCAACCGGGCCGCCTGCGCTGCGGTGGCCACCTCCGTGAGAAGCGGGACGCCGCCCTCCAGGACGAGCCGGCGCGGCAGCCCCAGGTCCGCTACCACTACCTGCCCGCAGTACGCGGCGCCTGGATACACCAAAAGGCCGACCTTGGGCAGGCCCATGGTCACCGTTACGTGCGCGCGCACGCACGGGCCCTCCACCTTACCGGTGTCCGCGTCCAGGCCTGACGGCACGTCCACCGCCACCACGGGCAGCCGGCTGTCGTTGATGGCCTCGATGGCGCGGGCCGCCAGGCCCATGGGGCTGCCGCGGAAACCCGTGCCGAAGATGGCGTCTACGACCACGTCCGCACCCACCCCCACGGCCCGCAGGGCCGTGTCCACCGCGCCCACGACGTTGTCCACTTCCACGCCGCCGGCGCGGAGGGCCCGCAGGTTTGTGGCGGCGTCCCCCTCGAGGTCCTGATCACGGGCCAGCAGGTAAACCCGCACCGACAGCCCCGCGTTGGCGAGGTGGCGGGCCGCACACAGGCCGTCCCCCCCGTTGTTGCCCTTTCCGCACACCACCACGACCCTGCTCCCGCCGCGTTCTCGCAACAGTCTCCAGGTCACCTGGGCCACCGCGCGGCCCGCGTGCTCCATCAGCACGAGCGTAGGCAGCCCCGCCTCCTGCGTCGCCCGCCGCTCCAGCTCCCGCAGCGGCTGGCCAGGCTCCTGGACGAGCAGCGGCTCCTGGAAAAGCAGCTGGAGGC